>JACCYS010000043.1 GCA_013696365.1 Nocardioidaceae bacterium | reverse complement strand
ACCGCGATGGGCAGCTGGGTCAGCGGCGGGCCAGCGAGATGGCTTCGGTCTCCTCCGGCGACAACTGGGTGCTGCTTGACCAGTCGGCAATGTTCTTGGCGTACGTCCTGGTGTCGGATCGGCCGTGGATGGCGGTGAGCATGATGCCGTCGCCCTCGTCGTCGAGGATCGCCAGCGACCATGACATGTGCCCGCCCATATCACCGAAGGCGTCGTAGCGGACGACCGCCAGATGTCGCAGCGCGCGCGCGGAATCGACCCGCAGGTCACCGACCGCACGAGCCACTGCGTCAAGGTTCGCTGGCACCTGTCGGCTGTGCCGCCGCCGAGCCGCCACACTCGTACGACGGAGCGCGATCACCGCGACCACCAGCGCCAAGAACGCCACTCCGGCAGCAACGAGGGACACCACGCCCTCGATCGAATCAGTCACCTCGCTGACACTAAGCGCTACTGGGGTCCCCGGCGCGCAGCCGCGCCAGCCAGCCTTTCGCATCCGCGAAGTCCTCGTCGCTGGTGCCGATACGCACCACGGTCTGTTGTTGGTCCAGACGCGGATAGGAGCCGAGGAAGCGCACGTCCGAGCACACCCGGCGCAACCCCATCAACGCCTCACCGACCCGCGACTCGACCACGTGCCCCTCGCAGTCGATCGAGAAGCAGTAGCGGCCGAGACCGAGCCCTGTCGGTCGAGACTCGATCCTGGTCAGGTTGACCCCGCGGAGCGCGAACTGGTCCAGCACCTCCATCAAGGCGCCCGGGTGGTCGTCACGGATGTAGGCGACGACGGTGGTCTTGTCGGCACCCGTACGGCGCGGCAGCGCGCCCGGCCGTGACACCAGGACGAAGCGGGTGATCGCGTCGGGGTTGTCCCCGATGCGGGACGCGAGCACCGCCAACCGGTAGTGCTCCGCGGCGATCGGCGCGGCGATGGCCGCGTCATAGATCGCGTCTGGGCCCGCCACCAGCTGAGCAGCCTGTGCGGTCGACCCGAGCGGCACCACCTCGACGTCTGGCAGGTGTCGACCCAGCCAGAGCCGGCACTGTGCCGCAGCGTGCGGGTGCGTGGCGACCGTACGCACGGTGTACAAGTCTCGGCCCGGCCGAGCCAACAGAGCCAGCTCCACCGGCACCTCGACTTCGCGGGTGATCACCAGCGGAGCACCCGTCGCCAGCTCGTCCAGGGTCACCGACACTGAGCCCTCGACCGAGTTCTCCAACGGCACCACCGCCCCGTCGGCCTCGCCGGCGCGCACGGACTCCAGCGCTGCGGCCACACCGATGTGCGGCTCGCAGTGCGCACCACGGGTGGCCGGCAGGGCCCGCAGCGCCTGCTCGGTGAACGTGCCGGCAGGCCCGAGATAGGCGTAGCGGGCAGGAGGCACTCCGGGCATCGGCCCAGCCTAGGGCTACATTCGCCGCCGTGGAGCACCTGTCCGGACAGCCCGCCGGTGACGGCATCCACGATCTCGGCTGGGCGCGCCTCGACACCGACCGGCACCGCCGGACCGGCGACCCGGAGGTCGTGCTGGGCTCCGGCAAGACCCCCAAGCAGGTCGTCGAGATCCTCATCGCGCTTGCCGCAGCGCACCCCGACCGAGCAGTGCTCGCCACCAGGTTGTCCCCGGAAGCGATCAGTGCCGTCCAGGAACAGCTGCCGGACGCCACAATCGACGCCGAGGCACGGGCGGCAACGGTCGGCCCGCTGCCAGCTCCGCACGGGACGGTGTGCGTGGTCACCGCCGGCACCTCCGACCTGCCCGTCGCGGCCGAGGCTGCGTTGACCGGCCGGGTGTTCGGCGCAGGTGTGCGCCTCGTGAGCGACGTTGGCGTGGCCGGGCTGCACCGGCTGCTCAACGTCCGTGACACTCTCGACGCCGCGGACTGTCTGGTGGTCGTGGCGGGCATGGAGGGCGCTCTGCCGAGCGTCGTCGGGGGTCTGGTCGGAGTGCCACTGGTGGCGGTGCCGACGAGTGTCGGCTACGGCGCAAGCTTTGGCGGGGTCGCAGCACTGTTGGGCATGCTCAACTCGTGCGCCCCAGGGGTGAGTGTCGTCAACATCGACAACGGCTTCGGCGCCGGGGTGTTCGCCGCCAGGGTCGCGCGCCGTGGCAGGTCGGCTGACCGGGCTCCCGAGCAGTCTGGCGACACGCCGGCCCAGCACCAGCAGCACGATTCGAGCGGGCAGCACGACCCGAGCGGGCACCACGACGAGCCGGCGACACCGCAGCCGCGGGTGGGCTGGGTGGATGCCTCCTCCGGTGCCAGCGGCGACATGCTGCTGGCGGCACTGGTCGATGCCGGCGTCCCCCTCGACGTCATCCAGGCTGCTGTCGACGCCGTCTCGCCCACCGCCGTACGGCTGCGCACCGAGCAGGTGCAGCGCGCAGGACTGCGCGCGCTGCGGGTGCACGTCGAGGTCGATGGTGAGCCTGCGGACTCGCCGTCGAACTCGGGAAGCGCTCCGCACCGCACCTGGGCCGACGTGCGCGCCCTGCTCGAGGCCGCCGTGCTGCCCGACGCGGTGCGCGAGCGTGCGTTGGCCACCTTTGGTCGGCTCGCGGACGCCGAAGCAACCGTGCACGACACCGAGCCCGAGCAGGTGCACTTCCATGAGGTGGGAGCACTCGATTCGATCGCCGACATCGTCGGCTGCTGCGCCGGCCTCACCCACTTGGGGCTGGACCGGCTGGTGTGCGCACCGCTTGCGGTCGGGGGTGGTCGGGTGCACACCCAGCACGGTGATCTGCCGGTTCCGGTGCCGGCAGTGACTGCGATGCTGACCGGCATACCGAGCGTCGGCGGCCCTGTTGACGCCGAGTTGGCGACCCCGACCGGTGCCGCGCTGCTGACCACCGCGGCGGACGACTGGGGGTCCCAGCCGGCAATGTCTGTCGCCACAGTCGGCGTCGGGGCCGGTGGGCGCGACCACGTCGGGCATCCCAATGTGCTGCGCTTGTTGGTGGGCCAGGCGACTGCCGGGCCTGCCGCCCAAACAGGCCGGACACCGCAGCAGGGGCGCGGACCCGACAGCCTGCCGCTGTTGCTGCAGACCAATGTCGACGACCTCGACCCGCGGCTGTGGCCGGGGGTGCTCAACCAGCTGATCGCAGCCGGTGCGTCGGACGCATGGCTGACCCCCATCTTGATGAAGAAGGGCCGGCCCGCACACACCCTGTCGGTGCTGGTTCGCCAGGAGGTGCGGGCAAGGGTCGAGCGGATCGTTTTCGCCGAGACCAGCACGATCGGGCTGCGGGTGCAGCAGGTGGACAAGGTCACACTGGACCGCAGCGAGTTGGTCGTCCACGTGCACGGGCAACCGGTCCGGGTGAAGGTTGCGGCGCACGACGGCCGGGTGGTGAACCTGCAACCGGAGTACGAGGACGTCCTGGCGGTCGCCACCAGCACGGGTCTGCCCGCCAAGACGGTGCTGGCTGAGGCCACGGCTGCGAGCCGCGACGTCGAGCGCTGAGTACGCTCCGCAGCCATGACCACAACCTCGGCGCTGGGCGCCAACAGCGAGGTCGGCCAGCTCGGCACCGTACTGCTGCACCGGCCGGGTGACGAACTGCGCCGACTGACTCCACGCAACAACGATTCGCTGTTGTTCGACGGCATCCCCTGGGTGGGGCGAGCCCAAGACGAGCACGACGCCTTCGCCGACGCCCTGCGCGCCCACGGCGTCGAGGTGCTGTATCTGGTCGAGCTGCTCACCGAGACCCTCGAGTCCGACACCGCCCGAGCTGTCGCCATCGACCAGGTCACCGCCACGCTGCACCTGGGCCAGTCGTTGCGGCAGCACCTGCACAACGCCCTGCACCAGTTGGCGCCGCACGGACTTGCGCACGTGCTCACCGCAGGGCTGCGCAACGACGAAGTACATGTAGCCCACAGCCTGGTGACCAGCCTGCTGGCCCATGACGACTTCTTGATCGACCCGCTGCCCAACCTGCTGTTCACCCGGGACTCGTCGTTCTGGCTGCCGGACCGGGTGGCGATTACCAGCCTCGCGATGCCGGCCAGGCAGCGGGAGACCCAGCTGACCGAGCTGGTCTATACCCATCACCCCCGCTTCGCCGGTGTGCCGCGTGCACACGGGTGGCAGCTGGAGCACATCGAAGGCGGCGACGTGCTGCTGCTCGCCCCCGGGGTGGTGGCCGTCGGGGTCGGTGAGCGCACCACCCCCGCCGGGACGGAACGCTTCGCCCAGCAGACCATCGCAGCCGGGTTGGCGCACACGGTGCTCGCCGTCCCGATCGCGCAGGAACGCGCCACGATGCACCTGGACACCGTGGTGACCATGGTCGACGTCGACAAGGTGGTGATGTATCCCAACATCGCCGACTCGCTGTGGGCATACCCGGTGACCGGCGAGGTGCAGCTCGGCTCTGCCAGTGGCGAGCCCAGTGGCGAGCCCAGTGGCGACTCAGAGACGGTCACGCTGTCAGTCGGCCCCGCGGCACCGTTCCTCGAGGCAGCAGCCGCCGCGATCGGTATCGACCAGATGCATCGCATCGACACCGGCCTGGATCCGGTGACCGCCGAGCGTGAGCAATGGGACGACGGCAACAACACCCTGGCCATTGCCCCCCGACTGGCGGTGGCCTACGAGCGAAACGTCGAGACCAACGAGCGGTTGGAGAAGGCCGGCATCGAGGTGATTGCGATCTCGGGATCAGAGTTGGGCTCGGGTCGCGGCGGGCCTCGCTGCATGTCGTGCCCGGTGAGCAGGCAGTCCGTGCAAACGTCCTGAATCCACGCAGAAGCCCAGTCGTCGTTGACGGGGGAAACAACGACGACTGGGCACTTTTAGAGTACGGGTAGCCTGCGGACCGCGCAATCCAAGGTGGGGCAAAGCCGGCGAATGCGGGAAATTTCGCCCTCGTCAGCGGATGGTGAGTTGCCGATTGGCCAAACCGTTGCGGGCCGACCGCTCCTGCGGCGAGAGGTCGGAGTCGTCGGCCAACGCAGCATCCAGTCGCTGCGACATCGACGCCATGTGCCCGTCGAAACCGTCCGCGCCGGTCCCCGAGGCCAGCTCCCAGACCGGTGTCAAGAGGGCGTGCGCCCGGAACATGCCCAGCAACCGGCCGGAGTCACCCAGCCGGTCCGAGCCGGCGGCGTGCAGCCGGGCCAACGCATCCAACAGCCGGTCCTCGTCGTGTGGCAGCACCCACCGGACGTACTCACGCTCGCTCATGCGCGTCCAGTACGCGGCCTGGACGGTGGTCAACCTGCGAGTCGGTGCGGCCGCCTCGTTGGCCGCCTCGAGCGCAGCCGCGGCCTGACCGTCGGCGCTCTGGTCGCCGGCCAGCCAGAAGTCGAACCCGTCGTACACCGTGACCTCAAGGTCGGCGGCCGGGTCCAGGAGATCCTGCAGCCGCGGCCCCGGCGGCGGCGGGCCGTCCAGGCTTACCTGCGACCCCGGCTCAGCAGCCAGCGCGAGCTCCAGCGCATACGCAAGGTCGCGGCTCAGATCGCCGTGATTGGCCTGCACCTGCAGGCCCAACCAGACCGAGCCGTCGTCACGCACCAGCGCGGGCAACGCCAGCGGCAGCAGCGAGCAGACGGTGACGTCACGATCACGGTCACCGTCGACAACGCCGGTGCGCAACCGCAACGGTGCGGTGGCCGACGGCACGATCTCGCGCAGCGCAGCCCAGTCGCATTCATCGGCCAGCCCGGCAAACGTACGGGCCACGTATGGCGCTGGGGCGCCGCCGGAGCGGCCGTGGCAGTGCTTGTAGCGCCGGCCCGACCCGCACGGACAGGGTTGCCGCGGACCGACCTCGGCGAGGGTGGTGTCAGCCGGTGCTGGTGTGCTGCTGCGTTGTTTGACGCGCGACTTCTTGCCCACCGCGTGACCCTAGGCCACGCATAGGCAGGCCGTCACAGTCGTCCCCCCGTCGGCGTGCTCCAGCGACCAGGTCTCGCTAAGGGCGGCCACGATCGATAACCCCCGGCCACCGACCGCCTCGTGCTCGTGCAGTGGTCGGCGGGTGGCGCGGGCGACGTTGCTAACCTGCAGTCGCAGCCGGGTGACCGTGAGGCTCCATTCCACCTGCACCATCGCGTCGGCCCCCCGGGCAGCGTGCCGTACGGCGTTGGTGACCAGCTCGCTGACGACCACCGCAGCGTCCTCCACGGCGGTGTCCACCACGCCGCAGGCGCGCAAGTGCCCTGTCAGCCGGCGTCGGGCGTGGCTCGCCGCGGCCGCAGACGACGGCAGCACGACGCGACAACTATCTTGCGCGACAACAGTCACATGCCACTCCTGAACACGTTGCCTCCCCTGTACCACCCTTCCCAACGCGTCACGGGCTGAAACGTCACGGCAGGATCAGATTTCGAACAGCTGTCTGGCATGTTCCGGTCTGTCCGTTATGACCGCGTCCACACCGAGCTGTTGACACAGCTTGAGGTCATCGTCGGCGTTCACCACCCACACATGCACGGGGTGTCCCGCGGCATGTGCGCGCTCGACGTATGCGGGGTCGGCCCGCAGCGCGTCGATGCGCGGGCCGGCGATCGGGCTGCACACTGGCAGCCTGCCGCTGCGTAGATGCCATGGCACCCGGTCCATCAGAAAGACCGTCGGCACATCGGGGGCCCACTGCCGCAGCCGACGCAGCGACAACCGCGCAAAGCTCATCACCCGTACCCGCGCCGGCTCGTTGCCGTCGCGGTGCGTCCAGCCGAAGCGGGCGAGGGCGTCCACCAACCGACGCTCGACCAGTCCGGCGTAGCGGGTCGGGTGCTTGGTCTCGACCGCCAACTGCACCCCGGAGCCCCAGTCGTGGGCGAGCGAGCACAGCGCGTCGAAGGTGAGAACCGCGCCGCTGGGCAGTTCGAGGGACTCGTCGTCGAGGTCGGCCCACGGCTGCTTCCAGGAGGCGAAGTCCAAGCTCTCGAGCTCGCCGAGCGGCAGCGTAGAGATCGGCCCACGACCGTCGGAGGTGCGGTCGGCGCGGCGGTCGTGCACGCACACCAGATGACCGTCCGCAGTCAGCCGCACGTCGCACTCGAGCGCCTCGGCGCCCGCCTCGAGAGCCAGCTCGTAGGCCTCGCGGGTGTGCTCGGCCCGCTTCTCGCTGGCACCTCGATGGGCGACGACCTGCGGACGCCCAAGGGGCGCGTTCCCGGCCACGTCCCCCACCTCCGGCGCACACGGACGCTGCAGCACCTTCGAGGCTAGCCCGCCGGGGCCTGTTGGTGGGTCAGGCGTGCCGGGATCGCAGGTAGCCGGCGAAGTGCGGCACGGTGAAGGCGACATGGCCACGCTCGGCGGCATAGATCAGGCCCTTCTTGATCAGCCCGTCACGGGCTGGGGACAGGCTCTGCGGTCGGCGGCCGGTGGCTGCCGCGACGTCGGCGGTGGACACTGGGTCGTTGCCGACGGCTGCAGCGGCGTCGGCCATCGCCACCATGTAGTCGCGCTCGGCTGGCGTCGCGCGCTCGAAGCGCGCCCCGAAGAAGCCCACCGCCAGCTCGTCCTCGGCGTGCGGCGCCGCGGCACGCACATCGTCGGCACTGATGGGCGACGCCGGTGCAAGGTCCCAGGTGGCCTTGCCGTAGGCCTGGATGAAGTAGGGGTACCCGCCCGTCAGCTCGTGCAGCGCATCCAGCGCGTCGGGGGTGTAGGTGACCTGTTCGGTGTCGGCGGGCACGGTCAACGCCCGGGCGGCCTCGTCGCGGGCCAGCCGGTCGACAGCGACGTAGCGGAACAGCCGCTCCGCGTACGACTTGCTCGCCGACAGCGCCGACGGCAGGTGCGGCAGCCCGGCGCCCACCACCACCACCGGTGCCCCGAGCTGGCTCATCTCGTGTCCGGCGCCGCACAGCGCGGCGAGCTCGCCGACGTCGATGTCTTGCATCTCGTCGATGAAGATGGCCACCCCGACACCGAGGTCGCGGGCCAGCTCACCGACGTCGCCGAGCAACTCGATCAGGTCGGTCTCGAGGTCGCCGGTGTCGGCGCGACCCCGCGCCGCGGGGACGTCCATCGGGGGGCGCCAGCGCACGGCGTACCGGTCGCTGGACGCCCGGCCCTGGCCACGCTCAGCGGGGGTGGCGCGGATGGCGAAAGCAGTCAACACCCCCATCACCTGGTCGACGCGGTCTTGGTCGCGATGCCGGTGTGCGAGCTCGCGGATGCCGGCATGCACGGCTTGGGCGAGCGACAGGCGCACCCCTTGGCCGAGGCGCGCCTCCAGCTTGCCGGTGCCCCACGCGCGGCTGACCGCCTGCCCGCGCAGCGCATTGAGCAGCACGGTCTTGCCGACGCCGCGCAGCCCCGAGAGCACCAGCGAGCGCTCGGGGCGGCCCGCGGCCACCCGCTCGAGCGTCACGTCGAACTGTGCGCGCTGGCGGTCGCGGCCGGCGAGCTCGGGTGGGCGCTGGCCGGCACCAGGGGCGTACGGGTTGCGAACCGGATCCATACTTGGACTTTATGAGGTCGTCTAGCGCTTGCCCTAGATTTCGGTAGCGAGTGCTAGCGCGTGTCGCAGGCAGTGCTGCTCGGATGGTCGTGGACGGCTGGTTGGATGGCGCCATGAGCCTGAACGTGAGCGCCTCCGACCCCGAGGGCCGGCCCGAGACGACGGTGGCATCGCTGCCGCCAAAGTTGCCGGACGAGGTCACCCTGCTGGATGTACGCGAGGAGCACGAGTGGGTGGCCGGGCATGCCCCCGACGCCCTGCACGTGCCGCTCGGCCAGCTGCCGGACCGGCAGGCGGAGGTGGTCGCCGCCGCCGGCTCAGGCCAGTTGCTGGTGACGTGTCACCTGGGCGGCCGGTCGGCGCGGGCTACCGACTTCTTGGTCTCGAGCGGCGTCAATGCGGTGAACCTGGCCGGCGGGATGCAGCAGTGGGCCGCGGCCGGCCGGCCGCTGGTCAGCGAGACCGGGGCGGCGCCGCACGTCGACTGAGCGTCTTGCGGCGGGAGCCCGGCCGCCCCCGCCCCGCCCCATACTGACGATGAGGTGACCGGACAGCTCAGCAGATCGGGTTGGGGTCCACCGAGCCAACGACTCCCCGTGCCGACCACTTGCCAACCCGCCTGGTCGGTCGCAGTCGACGGTGTCGGCCGCTGCCCGGTCGGTTCCGGTGCGAGACGATGCGTGTCGGCGCGATGTCAGACAGCTGCAGTCCGCGTCAACGCCAACCCGGCCCATACCCCTTAGACGTGCGCGACCCTCCGACGCGTTGCACGCCTCACTTCAGCAACCTCGACATCCGCCGGTCGGCCAGCGGCTTGCCGCCGGTCTGGCATGTCGGGCAGTACTGCAGCGAGGAGTCGGCGAAGCTCACCTCGGCGACCGTGTCACCGCAGACCCGGCAGGGCTGGCCGGTGCGGGCATGCACCCGCAGGTTCGTCTTCTTCTCCCGCTTGAGGTCGGACGCGGCGACACCGTCGGACCGTGCAACGGCGTCAGCAAGCGTCGTACGCACCGCCGCGTACAACACCTGCAGGTCGTTGCCGGTGATGCCGGCCGACGGCTTGAAGGGCGACATCCGAGCCACGTGCAAGATCTCGTCGGAGTAGGCGTTGCCGATGCCGGCGATGACCGCCTGGTCGCGCAGCACCCCCTTGACCTGCGAACGTCCCGCCGCGCGCAAGATGACGGCAAGTACGTCGACAGTGAACTCGTCGGCCAGCGGGTCGGGGCCGAGGCGGGCGACGCCCGGCACGTCGGCCGGGTCGCGGACGAGGTAGACCGCGAGGCTCTTCTTGGTGCCGGCCTCGGTCACATCGAAGCCGCTGCTGTCGTCGAGCGTCACTCGCAGCGCGAGAGGACCCTTGCCTGGCCGCGGCGGTGCAGCAGGCTGGGCATCTCGCCACCGCAGCCAACCGGCCCTGGCCAGGTGCATGACCAGGTGCATCCCGCCCACCTCGACGTCGAGGAACTTGCCGTGCCGGGCCACCCCGTCGACGAACGAGCCGGCGATCGCCGTCAGGGGCGGGTCGAACGTCTTGAGTGCGCTGAACGCCACCGGGTCGACCCGGCCAATCGCGCGTCCGTCCAGCCGCCGACCCAGGTCGGCGACCAGCGCCTCCACCTCGGGCAGCTCCGGCATGACGCCCAGTCTGCCGCAGTCGGTGCTCGGGCGGTGCAAGCCTGAGCCGGGGATGACGCGGCGTATAGCGAAGCACTCACACGGGCTGTGACTCCATCAGACCAGACACGGCAGCAGACCCTTTACGCGGCGCATCGGCGCTTTACGTGGCGTGCGTGCCCCGTAAGGGGTTGGGCAGCCACGTTTACGTGGCGCGCGGGCGGTTGAGCGGGGGCAGGCGGTGGCCGGAGTTGTGACGACGATCGTCGCAATAGTGACGTTCCGTGCATCGCTCGCGATTGGGCTCCGCCGGTGCCTCCGCCGCAGCTGCGTTACGTGGCCCCGGCGTTTCGCATCTTGACTGAATACTGAGCGCTCCGCTGCCCCGGGCCGTTCGGCATCCGCCGGCATCGGGGATCACGCATTGCGGGGGTGCGAGCCCCTCTGATGCATGACCTCGGTTCCACCCCGTCCACGAAGGCGCCCGCGATCGCGGTCACGGGGCGGCCCGCTGTCCCGATGCCGCAGCGCGTCGCTTTACGTGGCGCATCGACCCTTCACGTGGCGTGCGTGCCCCGTCAAGCGGTGGTCCGCCACGTTTACGTGGCGCGCGGATCAGCGGCACCGGGGGCGACCTTCACCGTGCGCGGTCGAAGGCTGCGGGCAACGGGACCTCCAGCAAGCCAGGCAGCCGTGCCAGGTACGTCGCGCGCGGCACCTGCTCGACGCCAAGTGAGGCCAGGTGCGGGGTCTGCCACTGCACGTCGATCAGCCGCTGCTCGGCGTGCTCGTCACACAGCGCTGCGACCAGGGCGACCAGGGCGACCTTGGAGGCGTCCGTGGCGTGGTGAAACATCGACTCGCCGGCGAACAGGCCGCCGACGGCCAGACCGTAGAGCCCGCCGACCAACTCACCGGTGGCGTCGAAGGCCTCCACGGAGTGCGCCCAGCCGAGCCCGTGCAGCCGTAGGTACGCAGTGCGGATGTCATCGCTGATCCAGGCTCCGTCACGGCGCGGGTCGGCGCAGTTGTCGAGCACCTGCTCGAAAGCTGTGTTGACTCTGACGTCGTACCGCTTGACCGATCGCCACAGCGACCGCGACACCCGCAACCGGTCTAGCGGCAGCACACCCCGGCGCATCGGTGACCACCAGACCATGGGCGCCACGTCATCGAGCGGCATCGGGAACGCACCGGCCCGGTACGCAGCCAACACCGTCGCCGGCTCGAGCTCAGCCCCGACTGCGACCGCGTCGTCGACCGGCCAGCGCTCCGGGCAAAAGCTCCACCGTGAGGGTGGCAGTGGCAGCGGCACCCGGCCATGGTGTCAGCGCCGGTGCGATCATGACTCGCCGAAGCCAACAAACGACATAGGCTGATCAGCGAGGAGAGGAACTTCGATGGGGATTGCAAGCGGGGCGGCACGCTCGGCCGCCAAGTCCTTGGTGCCGGCAGGCATGCGATTGGCGCCACAGATGGGGTCCACGTTCGTCCGGGAGATGCTTGAGCGCGCCATCAACGGCGTCGGCCCGGTCAAGGGTGCAGCCGCACAAGCAGACGCACGGTTGAGCGACGCCAACGGCGACACCGCGGCGGCGGTGTCGGCACTGATTGACGGCCACGTCCGGATGGCGGGTGTGCAGGGTTTCGTGACGAACCTTGGTGGTCTGGTCACCGCCGCTTTCGCCATCCCGGCCAACATCTCCGGCTTGGCCCTGCTGCAGTGCCACCTGGTGGCCGGCATCGCGCACCTGCGCGGCTACGACCTCGAGGACCGGCGTGCGCGCAACGCGATCGTCGCCTGCATGCTCGGCGAGGACACAGTCAACGAGCTGGTCAAAACCGGGGTGCTGCCGGCGACACCGATGGGGCTGGCCACCTCGCCTGTGCACGACGTCGCGCTCGACCAGCGGATGGCCCAAGAGGTTGCCACCGAGCTGTTCGCGCGCGTCGGGGGTCGGCGCATCGCCACCACGGTCGGGCGCCGCATCCCGTTGCTCGGTGGCGGCATCGGTGCCGTCGGAGACGGCTGGTCAACCCACAAGATCGGGAAGTACGCCGAGCGCGAGCTGCGGGCGCGAGGACGCAACGCGGGCTGAGCGACCTGCGCGTTTCGTGTCTGCTGACGAAGGGTTACTTGACTGGCAGTGATCGCGCGTACGCGAGACCGTGGCTGACCCACCGCCGCAAGTCTTCCTCGCTCTCGACCACGTCGCTAGCGACGTGCAGCCAGCCGTCCATCTGCCGACCGCGCATCTCGAAGCGGCGCACGTCCGGCTCGTCGACGAGCGACTCGGTGTGGCTCGGATCGACGCGCAGCAGCAGTCCCCCCTTGCTGCTGGCGCTGACCGCCATGTTGCCGTCGACCAGGAACGCGAGCCCACCGAACATCCGCATCTCGCTCAGACCCGGCTCGGCTTGCAGCAGGTGCCGCGCTCGGGTCGCCAGCTGCTCGTCGTACGCCACGCAGGCCAGTCTGTCGTGCGCGCGGGTCGTGACGGCAGCCGGTCAGTCGCCGGCGTCGGACACGTCCACCGAGCGGGGACCCTTCCACCGGATGTCACCTTGGCGACGGGCCATCTCCAGCACAGCGGCGGCCAGCAGCTCGTCGAGCAGCGAAGCCACCTCGGCCTCGTCGACGTCGTCGGGGGCACGCTCGGCCGCGCGGTGCAGGGGGGTCAGCTCAGCCAGATCCCCCTCGACTGCGAAACCGGCGTTGCGCAGATAGGCAATAGCCTGCTCGGCGCGCGGGTCCAGCCAGGCGTGCTCGGCCTCCGGCAGCACCAGCCGGAACGACTGCTCGCGACGCTCCAGCACCTCACGGGCGACGAAGATCTTCACCAGGTCGGTATAGACCGGCACCGACAGCCGGTCGGCGACCCGA
>JACCYS010000031.1 GCA_013696365.1 Nocardioidaceae bacterium | reverse complement strand
CTCCCGACCCGCCCATTCCCAAGCCGACCGATCCACCGGAGGCTGGACCGTAGGGTTCTCCGGCGGGACACTGTTGACGGCGTGGAAGCTGTTCTACTGAGCTGCCTGGGCATGATCCAGCGCCGGGCGGCCCTTGTAGGGCGCGACGTCGACCCGCTCGCTGCGATCCACCTGCAACTCGAGCCCATAGGTCCGGGCGTCATCGCGAAAAAGGCTCACGCCGGGGGACCCGTCCAACGCCCGCAGCAGCGCCGCCTCATCGCCGACGGCCTCGATCACGTAGGGCGGGGCGTACGGCACCTGCTCGATGACAACGGTGTTGCCCACGCACTTGACGGCGGTCGTCGACACAAGCCGCTGGCCCTGCAGCGAGACGGCCACCGCACCACCGCGCCACAACGCGTTCACGAACGCCTGGATGTCTTGCTGGTGGACGACGAGGGTGTTGTCGTCGACGCGGTCTGGCAAGCGGTCGGCGGGCGCGTCGTCCAGAGTGACGACCAGGCCGGGGCCAGAGACGGGGGTGAGCCCGGCAACGCCCTCTAGGGCCGCGACCTGCCGGCGGAGGTCCCGGACCGCGTCGTCGTCCACCGCGGCGCCAAGCCGGTCGACGTCGACCTGCACGTCATCCACGCGCTCGACAAGGTCGTCCACAGTGCGCGCCCGGTCACTGACCAGCGTCTGCAGGTCGGCGCCACTGGGCCGCAGGTCGGCGCCGTCGCTGTTCACCGCACTAGCAACGAACAACAACCCCGCAAGCCCCATGGTCAGCGGGACGGCCGCCCGCCAGGGACCTGCTCGTGTCGGCATCGACTCGCCACCTCCTCGACTGCTGAGCCGTGCCGTCTAGGCTAGCCAGGTCCGCCGACCCCAACTCAGTCCGCCGAGGTGTCCGGTGCCCAGTTCACCGCTTCGCAAGAATAAGCAACCCACCGAGACCAAGCCGGGTCGAGCGCAAGCCAGCGGTCCAGGTCTAGTGAAGCGCTATGCCGCTCCGGTGATGGTCACCCTCTGGCTGCTTGGGCTGATCTGGGTCGTCGTGTTCTACATCGCGGGCAACCAGATCCCCGGGATGGCCGAGCTGGGCAACTGGAACCTGCTGATCGGCATGGGCCTGATAGCAGCCGGTTTCATCTTCGCCACCCAGTGGGAATGACAACGCTGTAACTATCCACAGCGGTTGTCCCCAATGTGGAAAGCCGCTCAGAGCAGCGCGTGTACAGCAACACCCAGGATCAGAGCAGTCCACAGAGCGCCGAACGCCGCGGGATGGGCCAGACGCCGCCAGGCCCGTGGGGTGTAGGCCAGCAGCGCACCCAATGACACCCCGACCAGCAGCCCGCCCAGGTGTGCCTGCCAGCTGATGTTGGGCACAGCGAAGGTGATGACCAGGTTGATCCCGAGGACCATCACCAGCGACGAGATGTCATAGCCGCGGGAGCGCAGCAACACGATCGCGGCACCGAAGATGCCGAAGACGGCGCCCGAGGCGCCGACGGTCGGGATGCGCGGATCCCCGAGCCAAAGCACCGCCACGGACCCGGCGAGACCGGTCGTCAAATAGATGCCAACCAGACGCAGCTGACCGACCAGTCGCTCCAGCGGCGGCCCCAGCACGTACAAGGCAAACATGTTGAACGCGATGTGCAGCACCTGCACATGCAGGAACGCTGACGTCAGCAAGCGCCACCAGGCACCGTCATCGACCCCGGTCAGGCCGAACAACGGCCGCGACTGTGTCAGCATGAACGACTGCTGATAGAACTCGCTGGCGCTGCCACCAGTGGCCAACACCAGCACGAATACGGCCAGGTTCACGCCGATCAGCACAAGCGTTGCGCGGCCCGGCGATGTGGGGACCCGCCCTCCCGCTGCCGTGCGAGGGGCCCGCTGACCCTGCTCTGCTGCCGCCACGCAGTCCGGGCAGTGGAAGCCCACCGAGGCTGGCCGCATGCAGTCCGGGCAGATCGGTCGACCGCAGCGCTGACAGCTGATCCAGGTCTCCCGGTCGGCGTGCCGGTAGCAGCGGGGGGCGGCCTGTTCGGGCCCGGGCGTGGCGCTCACGTCGGTCAGGAGTTACGGCGCTCGATGTCGAGGCGCTCGATCACCACTGGGTCGACCGGCCTGTCCTGCCGGTCCGTCTGCGTGGTGGCGATCTCGTCGACGACAGCACGGCTGTCGTCGCCATCGACCTCCCCAAAGATCGTGTGCTTGCGGTTGAGCCACGACGTCGCCTGCACGGTGATGAAGAACTGCGAGCCGTTGGTGCCCGGTCCGGCGTTGGCCATGGCCAACAGGTACGGCCGGTCGAAACCGAGCTCGGGGTGAAACTCGTCCTTGAACGTGTAACCGGGTCCGCCGGTGCCGGTGCCGAGCGGGTCGCCACCTTGGATCATGAAGCTGTCGATGACTCGGTGGAAGCTCAACCCGTCGTAGAAGCGGTCGGTGCGCTGCTCTCGGGTCTTGGGGTCGGTCCACTCCTTGGTGCCCTCGGCCAACCCGACGAAGTTCTGCACCGTTGTCGGCGCATGGTCGGGGAACAGTCGGATGACGACGTCTCCTCTGGTGGTGTGCAAGGTGGCATACAGGGACTCGGCCACAAGGGCTCCTCTCACGCTTCGGGAAGGACGCCCGTGCGGTTGGCTACCGGCATCCGCGTCGATCTTACGGGCCGGTGCGAGCACCCCGATGTGACATCCAGGCTCGGGCACGAAAGCATGAGGGGCTGACCGGCCGAACGCCCCGGTCGTACGATGTCTAGGTCCCGCTGCTGGAGGTAGCCCCATGCATATCCGCCGCAAGTCCACCCCGACAGAGCGCGCACTCGCCAGCGCACGAGTCACCGCCAAGGATCTGGGCAACCGAGCGGGCGAGACGGCCCAGCAGTGGACCGAGCGGGCGCAGACCACGGTGGTGCCGGCGGTGGAGCAGGCGGCCCGCACGGCGTCGGAGCGGATGCGTAACGACGTGCAGCCCGCCATGGCCGCCGCAGCCGGCACTGTCGCCGCCAGCGCGACCGTGGCCGCTGAAGCTGCCCGCGAAGAGGCCCGGCTGCGCAGCAAGGACGCCCGTGAGCGGGGCCAGCAGGCACTGAAAGACGCCGAAAAGCGCACCCGCAAGACACGCAAGGAGGCCCGCAAACGCGGCCTCTTGGCGGCAGACCGGGCACGCACTGCTGTCGGCCTGCAGCCGGCGAAGCCGGAGCGTCACTGGCTGCGCAACATTGCGATCGCCCTCGGTCTTATCGGGGTGGCCGCGTTCGTTGCCAGCAAGGCCGGCTCGACAACTCCGGAGCCGGTGCGGATCCCCACCACACCGACGCCACACGCTCCCGGCGCGAACGGGGCGCCTGCGGCTGTTGTGGTTGATGAGGAGCCACTCGTGGACCCGGTCGCCGACACCGACGACAAGCTCGAGGTGGTGGCTGAGCCGCTTGCGGACCCCGCCGACCCGATCGTCGGGACCTCCGAGGCCGCCGAGGCTGGCGATGATGCGGATGCTAGCGAGGGTAAGAAGAGCTGACCTGCAGGTCACGCGTGCGGGCTGTGGCCCGCCGTTCGGCGACAAAGCTCGCCACCGGGACGGTTCCCAGCAGCAGGGTGCCGACCGTGAACGGAATGCTCCAGCGGGCCTGTCTGGCCAGCAGCGCCGCGGCCACCAAGAACACCATGTAGAGCCATCCGTGGGCCACTCCCAGATAGGTGGTGATCCACTCGCCGACCTCCTGCGGGCCGGTGCCAGGGGTCGCCAGGTACTTCAGCGGCACACCCACCAACACCAGCACGATCAACAACACACCCACCAGGTTGGCCATCACCCGATAGCGGGTCAGCGCGGCATTCACGTCGGTGAGGCTACCTGTGCTGCCTCTGCCTGCTCGCGTGCCGTGGCCAACCGGTCAGCGCACATCCGCGACCACAGCACCACCGCGAAGGCGCCGAAGAGCCACCACTGCGCCGCATAGGCAAGGTTGCGCAGCCCGGCGCTCCACGATGGCCCGGCCGAGGTCGGCGAGACCAGCCGCAGTTCCCTGGCCGGATCACCCGGCAGGGCCTCCGCACGCAGCAGGTACGCGCCGTACAGGTCTCCGTCAGTCTCACCCACCAGCGAGGGAATTCGCACCGCTGACACCACTCGCTGCTCCGACACCGCCCCCGAACCGTCTTCGCCGGGCTGCAGAACGCCAACCTCCCGCACCCGACCAGCGGGCACCGGTGGTAGCGGTGCCGACTGCGCGGTCCACCCGCGCACCACCAGCAGGCTCGACCCGGTGGCGTCGATCCGCAAGGGGCTCAACACCCAATAACCCGCCGGCCGATCGCCGGGCGGACGCGCCACCAGGAACTGTTCCTCGGGCGGCGCGTAGCGGCCCTCGGCAACCACCGGGACCCCGACGTCGTCGCCCGCAGGCGCTTCGTCAGGCCCGAGCACCTCTGGCAGCGCCACGGCCGGGCGTTGACTCCGCTCTTGAGAATCGTCGGCCTGGGCTGACTGCCATGCGTCGAACTGCCACCACCCCAGCAGTCCGGTGCCGACCAGCGAGAAGACCAGCAGGAGGTGCAGGGCGAGCATCTCGGGGGCGCGCAGCGGCGCCCAGCCGATCGCGTCAGGCCGTGAACGGGACGAGGTCGGCATACAGCGGGAACGCCTCGGCCAGCGTGCTGACCCGAGTGCGCAGCGCGCCCAGGTGGTCGTCGGACAGGTCGGCGCGCAGCGCGGCGGCAATGATGTCGCCGACCTCGGTGAACTCCGCAGCCGCGAAGCCGCGGGTCGCGAGCGCGGGCGTGCCGATCCGCAGCCCCGAGGTCACCATCGGCGGCCGCGGGTCGAACGGCACAGCATTGCGGTTGACGGTGATGCCGATGCCGTGCAGCCGGTCCTCGGCCTGCTTGCCGTCGAGCTCGCAGTTGCGTAGGTCGACCAGCACCAGATGCACGTCGGTGCCGCCGGTCAGCACCGCAACGCCGGCATCAGCCATGTCGGGTTGACTCAGCCGGTCGGCGATCAGTCGGGCGCCCTCGAGTGTGCGTCGCTGCCGGTCGGCGAACTCCTCGGTGGCGGCCGCCTTGAATGCCACTGCCTTCGCCGCGATCACATGCTCGAGCGGGCCACCCTGCTGGCCGGGGAAGACACCGGACTGCAACTTCTTCGCCAGATCGTCGCGATTGGTCAAGATGATGCCACCGCGGGGGCCGCAGAGCGTCTTATGGGTGGTCGAGGTGACCACGTCGGCGTGTGGCAGCGGGCTGGGGTGCAGACCCACGGCGACCAGACCGGCGAAGTGCGCCATGTCCACCATCAACGCGGCGCCCACCTCGTCGGCAATCTGCCGGAACGCCGCAAAGTCGAGCTGACGGGGGTAGGCGGACCAGCCCGCGATGATCAGCTTCGGCTGGTGCTCCTTGGCCAGCGACAACACCTCGTCCATGTCGACGGTAGAGGTGTCCTCACGCACGTGGTAAGCGGCGACCGTGTAGAGCTTGCCGGAGAAGTTGAGCCGCATGCCGTGAGTCAGGTGACCCCCGTGCGCCAGGTCGAGACCCAGGATCGTGTCCCCGGGGGTGAGAAGCGCCTGCATCGCGGCCGCGTTGGCCTGTGCGCCCGAGTGCGGCTGCACGTTGGCGTAGGCGGCGCCGAACAGTGCCTTGAGCCGCTCGATGGCGAGAGTCTCGGTGACGTCGACATGCTCGCAGCCGCCGTAGTACCGCTTGCCCGGATATCCCTCGGCGTACTTGTTGGTGAGCACGCTGCCCTGGGCCTGCAGCACCGCCACCGGGGCGAAGTTCTCACTGGCAATCATCTCCAGCGTGGTCTGCTGGCGGCGCAACTCAGCGTCGACAGCCGCTGCGACCTCGGGGTCGAACTCGGCCAACGACTGGCCATGCGCAGTGTCGGGGTGGTGGGCCATGGGTCCCTCCGGTGAACGGGTCTGGCTGCCGGGTCGAACACCACCCATGCTCTCACCCCTGGCCGACAATCCCTACCGGACGGTTACCAGGCCGTGCGGTCGTGTCACCAGGTGCGTGCTGCCTCGGCTTCGATCGTGGTGTCGGTGCCGTGACCGGTGTGCACCACGGTGTCCGGCGGCAGGATGAACAGCCGCTCGCGGATGGACGCCTCGATCGTCGGGCGGTCGGAGTAGGAGCGTCCGGTGGCTCCGGGACCGCCGTCGAACAGGGTGTCGCCGCTGAAGAGCACCCCCAGCGCTGGGGCGTACAGGCAGGTGCTGCCCGGGGAGTGCCCCGGCGTGTGCAGGGCGCTCAGGTCGACCCCGCCGACACTGACGACTGTCCCCTCGGACAGGTCGTGCTGCGGTCCCTCGGAGTAGAGCACGTCCCACAACATGCGGTCGTCGGGGTGTAGCCATGCCGGCGCTCCAGTACCCTGCTGCAACGCACCAGCGGCATCGATGTGGTCGTCGTGGGCGTGGGTGAGCACCAAGGCGACGACCTTGCGGTCGCCGACTGCAGCGATGATCGCGTCGGCGTCGTGCGCGGCATCGATGACGACTACCTGCGCGTCGTCGCCGACGATCCATACGTTGTTGTCGACGTCGAAGGTCTCACCGTCCAGTGAGAATGTGCCCGAGGTGACGACCTTCTCGATGGTGACATTGTTGGCCATGGCCGCACGTTAGCCAATGCGCTGGCCGGAGACGACCCGGGAGGTCGCCCGGGATGGCCAGGAGACCAACTGTTCGAGCGGGCCGCGAGCGTGCCACGACCTCCAGGCCATGGCCACCGCCACCGTCACTGCCACGTGCAGGACGTACAGCTGCTCGGGGTCATCGGGCCCATAGCCCTGAGCCAGCGCCACCACGTGCGCGCTGTACAGGGTCAGCGTCATGCTGCCGACCCGGGTCAGCGGCAGCAGCAGTCGGCTGGCGTGGCCGGCGACGAGCAGCAGCACCCCCAGCAGCAGCAACGCGGTGCCGCTGGTGTGTGCGAGATCGAGCGGGGTGCCAGAGTGCGGCGAGTCCACCGCCAGCCACCACCAGGTGTCGGTGGGTACGGTGCCGCTGAACGACACCTCGTCGGCGTTGCTGGGCAACAGACCGCTGCCGACGCCCCTGCCCACCAGCCACTGTGAGATCAGCGCACTGCCGACAGCAAGCACCGCACCGACCCCGGCCAGACCGGCGGCGACCCGGTCGGAGGTGAGTCGCAGTCGCCCCACGGCGAGGCCAAGGCACAGGTATGTCGTCCATACGAACACCGGGTAGTAGCCGGTCAGCGCAACCTCCGCTGCCAGCCTGCCGGGCTCTGCCAGATCGCTGACGGCGGGGCTGGGGCCCCGCTTGGGCGCCATGCTTGTGCGCAGCAGTTGCGAGACAACCGGTGCGAGCAGGCAGAACGCGGCGGCGATAGCGGTGAGCGCCGGCGCCCGCAGGGCGAGCAGTGGGACGGCGAGGATAAACAACACCGCGTAGTAGGTGAGGATCACCGCAACTCCGGAGTCGAGCTCACCGAGGATCAGCCCGAGCACACCGATGAGCACACACCGCACGGTCAGCCCCGCCCCGGCGCCAACCCAGGCGACCGATCGAAGCGGTGCCCCCCGCGCGTACGCCAGGCTCAACGCGACGCCTGCGAGCACCGCGAATGCGGCCGACGCACGGCCGCGGGCGATCGTGTCGGTGATGGTGACGGCACCGTCGGCGTCGGTGCCCGGCAGCACGTGGACGGCCATCATCGCGACTAGCGCGACCCCCCTGGCGGCATCCACCGACGCCAGCCGTTCCACGCTGCGTGGCGACGTCTCCGGAAGACCCCCGGCGCCCCCGGTGCTGCTCAGAGCATGACCACCGAGCGCAGCACCTCACCGCGATGCATCTTGTCGAACGCGGCCTCCACGTCGTCCAGACCGATGGTCTCGGACACGAACGCGTCCAGGTCGAGCCTGCCTTGCTGATAGAGGTCGACGAGCATCGGGAAGTCCCGCTCGGGCAGGCAGTCGCCGTACCAGCTGGACTTCAGCGCGCCACCTCGACCGAACACGTCCAGCAGCGGCAGCTCCACGGTCATGTCTGGTGTCGGCACACCGACTAGCACGACGGTGCCGGCAAGGTCGCGGGCATAGAAGGCCTGCGTCCACGTCTCCGGTCGACCGACCGCGTCGATCACCACGTCGGCTCCGAAGCCTCCAGTGAGCTGCTGGATGGCTTGCACGACATCGCCGGCCGACGCGTCCACAGTCTCGGTGGCACCGAGCCCCTCGGCCCACCGCAGCTTTTTCGCATCCAAGTCGACGGCGATGATCGTGGACGCGCCGGCCAGGCGTGCCCCGGCGATGGCCGCATTGCCGACCCCACCGCAGCCGATAACCGCGACGCTGTCGCCGCGGGTTACACCCCCGGTGTTGATGGCGGCGCCCAGGCCTGCCATCACCCCACAGCCGAGCAGCCCGGCGGCGGCCGGTGAGGCAGCCGGGTCGACTTTGGTGCACTGCCCAGCATGCACCAGCGTCTTGTCCGCAAAGGCCCCGATGCCCAGCGCCGGTGACAGCGCGGTGCCATCGGAAAGCCGCATCGGCTGGGCAGCATTGTGGGTAGCAAAGCAGTACCACGGCCGGCCCCGCTTACACGCCCGGCAGCTGCCGCAGACCGCGCGCCAGTTCAACACCACGAAGTCGCCGACGTCGACGTCGACCACCCCGTCACCCACCTGCTCAACCACACCTGCCGCCTCGTGGCCCAGCAGGAATGGGAACTCGTCGTTGATGCCGCCCTCGCGGTAGTGCAGATCGGTGTGGCACACCCCGCATGCCTGCACGGCGACGACCACCTCACCAGGCCCCGGGTCGGGCACCTCGACCTGCTCAACACTGACGGGCTCGCCCTTAGCCCGGGCGACTACTCCTCTGACTGTCTGCGGCATGGCCCGACGATAGCGCCGGTGTCCAGCCGGGGTGCGGTCGTGTCAGGGTTGGTTATGGCAGCGATCGCTGAAAGCCTCACCCGGCTGGACGCCGGGGTGTCCTGGACGACGATCGTCAGTGCCACCGATACACGCCCCGGTTGGATACGGTGCAGCGATCTGCTGGTTGATCCCGCCCGGCTCGTCGGCTGGCAGCGCGACGCCGCCGCCGCGTACGCCGGCGACGACGACCCCCTCGCCGGCAACTCCGGCCTGCTCACCGGTCAGGGCCTGGTGTTGGACTGGTACCTCGCCGCCGTCGTGTTGCCCGCTGTCGCCGTCTTCCACCTTGACCGCAGGGTGCTGGACCCGAGCCCGGAGCGTCTGTGGCTGTTTTCCGCCGTCCCTGGCTCGCCTGTCGCTGCCACCGCCGTCACCTCGACCGACTTCTCCTGCCTGCCCGACGACCCAGCCGCCCGCGAGCCCGCCGCGCGGGTGGTCGCCGACTTGCCGGCGTTGGCGACCCTGCTGCGTACACACCTCGTCGACCACGCGCGTCGGGCGTTGCAGGTGTACGCACCGACCACCCGCATCGGCCGCCGCGGGCTTTGGGCGGCAGTGACCGATGCGATCGATGTGGCGTTCCTGACCGGCGGTTGGATCAGCCAGGACATCCCGCGGGCAGCTTCCGACGCTCACCTGATGCTCGGGCACACTCCGCCGCTGGTCGGCGGTTCCACCCTGCACCAGATCGTCGACGAGCGAGGTCGGTCGCACTGGACTCGGCGGCGCTACAGCTGTTGCTACCTTTACCGGGTTCCGCGGACAGCGCCGTGTGTCACCTGTCCGCGGGTGGCTGAGTGGGAGCGTCGCCGGCAGGCGACGAGTTGGTGACTGTTTCACTCGCGCTGCTCAGCCATGACGGGATACCCGGCGTTGACAACTCGGTCAGCCGTTCCCCGCGGGCTACGGCGTCGACCAGCAGCCGGGCGACGGTGTGCGCTTTGATGTTTGCGCCACGAGACCAGCGAACAAGCACGGCGAATGCGCGGTCGTCGTCAAGCCCAAAGCGCAGCATCAGCATGCCCTTTGCCTGCTCGATCGGGGCCCGGGTCTGCATCGCCTGCCGCAGCTGCACGACCTCCAGCCGCGTCGACGCAAGCTCGTCGGCCCACTCCACTGCCTGGATGTTCCCGTCGATCACCCCGGGGCTCAGGGGCTTAATAGTGTCGGTCATACCTGCCCTTACGCGCGCTGCGTGCGGCCACGTCGAACAGCCGCGGGCTGCATTCCCAACCGCGTGGAACCATAGCGAGCGGTTGAAGGTCGGCGGGTCGGCCGGTGGTTGACCGGTCAGCCGGGAGATCAGCTCGGCCGCCACCTCGCGTAGCTTGCGGTTGCTGTTCTGTGAGCGAGCGCGCAGCAGCGCGAAGGCCTCATCGGCCGAGCATCGCTGCTGGCCCATCAGCACCCCAAGGGCCTGGTCGATGACCGAGCGGGACGCCAGCGCATGCTCCAACTGGGCCGACAGCTCGGCTTGCGAAGCTTGGCGCATCATCAACGTCAGCGCGGTGGAGGCCTGGGCGGCGAACACCTCGGCGTGCTGACGTTCGCGGCCGTTGAAGGCGTTCGCGGCAGCGTAGCCATAGAGGTTCAGCGCACCGGTGGTCGTTCTGTCGACGACCAACGGCAGGCTCAGCGAACACCGCACGCCGTGCGCAAAGGCGGCTGCGGCGTAGCCACCCCACCGTCCCTCGCATGCCTGGTCGGTGACTTCCACCACCTCGCCGGTCCGCAGGGCCTGCAGGCAGGGCCCCTGCTGCTCCTCGTACTGCGTCTCGTCGACGGCAGCGGCCCGCTCGTCACTGCTGGCCACCGTGTACGGCTGGCCGTCTCGGCGCACGGTGATGCCGCACGAGGCGGGCGGTTCGATGACGTGGGCTGCCAA
>JACCYS010000152.1 GCA_013696365.1 Nocardioidaceae bacterium | reverse complement strand
GTTTGGAGACGTATGTCGGCAGCGTCACCGGCACCGGGTCCCACAGCGAGCCGCCGTCACTAGTGACCACTGCGGCGGCCATCAGCTGCTGATGCTCTTCCGGCTGGTCATCGGGGGATGTCGCCGGAGCGCCCGCAGCAACCGTGTCGAGCACCACGATCGGCGCATTGTCAGGCTCATCGCCGACCAGCTCAACCAGCCGAGCAGCATCCGCATTGAGCGCCGTCACCAACTGCTGCTCCCAGGTGCGTCCGCGTACCTGAGTGACTTGCACCCGAGCCAAAACCAGAAAGCCCACAACGAGGACCACCGGCGCCGCCATCGCCCACCAGGGCGTGAGCCCGGCAAGACACACTCCGGCAACAGCGCCGGTCAGCACCAACAACACGAGCAGCACACGACGGCGTCGCTGGGCCGCCTGCCGAGCAGCGGCGCGGGTGCGCAGCCGCGTGCTGCCGGCGGGAACGGGGCGCTCCTCGCGACCCAGCACGCGCATGGCGGTGGAGAAACGTTCGACCGAGCGGGCTCGGGACGCATCGTCGTAGCGGCGCAGCGCCAGCGGCACCAGATAGCACAGCCACAACACCACGATCCCGCCGTAGATCAGGCCGGTGAGACTCACGAGGATGACGGTACGGCCGCGAGCAGGCACGCTCCGGCAACGTGAGCGGTGTGTCGTGAGATCACTGCTGTGACGGGTGGGACAACCGTTGCAGCCGGGTCACGAGGCCTTCGCGAACCTCCTCGCGGGTGACCGCAAACAGCAGGTGGTCGCGCCAGGCACCGTCGATGTGCAGATAACGGGGGGCGGCTCCCTCACGCCGCAGCCCCAACTTGTCCACCACCCGCAGGCTGGCGACGTTCTCCGGCCGGATGGCCACCTCGATGCGGTGCAGGCCGACCGTGTCGAAGCAGTGATCGACGGCCATCGCGACGGCCATCGGGGTGACGCCTTTGCCTGCGTGCGCAGAGTCGATCCAATACCCGATGCTGGCTGAGCGGGCCGAGCCCCAGGTGATCGACGAGACGGTGACCTGCCCGATCAGCCGGCCGTCCCAGGTGGTGGCGAACGGCAGGGTGCGCCCGGCCCGGGCCTGCCTGTTCAACTCTCGTGCCATGCCACGAAACGACTGCGGCGCCCGCTCGACCCCGGGCGGCAGCGTCGCCTCCCAGGGAGTCAGCCAGGAGCGGTTGCGTGAGCGCACCTCACGCCAGACCGGGGCATCGCCCCGCATCAGCGGGCGAAGGCCGATCGGGCCTTGCTGCAGGTGCACCGGCCAACCGCGCACTGTCACCGGTGGTCCCCTCCACGCTTCTGGTCGACGGCGTGCCGCAGGATTGGTTCGAGGACGGCCAAGCCGTCCCGCACTCCGCCGGTGGAGCCCGGCAGGTTGACCACGATGGTGCCGCCGGCGACGCCTGCCACCCCCCGTGACAGGACCGCGGTCGGCACTCCTTGAGCCACACCGTGCGCCCGGATGGCCTCGGCGAGCCCAGGAAGCTCGCGGTCCAGCAGCGGCGCTGTCTGTTCAGGCGTGGCATCGGTTGGACTGATGCCGGTGCCGCCGGTCGTCACCACGACGTCCACACCGTCAGCGACCGCAGCCCGCAGCGCGGACCCAACCGGCGCACCGTCACCGACGACCACCGGTTCGCCGACGTCGAAGCCCCATGAGCGCAGTGCCGCAGCGATCAATGGCCCGCCAGTGTCGTCGTAGACGCCGCTGGCGGCACGATTGGACGCGGTGACCACCGCAGCCCGCATCGCCGGCGTACTCACTGGTCACCGTCGCGTTGCCAGGATCCGGTGCGGCCACCTGCTTTGGACTCCAACCGGACGTGCTCGATACTGGCGGCACGATCAACGCCCTTGACCATGTCGATCACCGTCAGGGCTGCAACCGACACCGCGGTCAGCGCCTCCATCTCGACCCCGGTCCGATCGGTGGTGCCCACCAGTGCCCGCACGGTGACCGCGTCGTCGTCGACGTCCAGGTCAACGTCGACGCGACTGATCGCAATCGGGTGGCACAACGGCACCAATGAGGGTGTTTTCTTGGCCGCCATGATCCCGGCGACCCGAGCCACCCCCAGCGCATCCCCCTTGGGCACACCCTCGCCACGCAACAGTCGCGCAACCTCGGCCGAGATGAGCACCTTGGCGGTGGCGACGGCGGTTCGGACGGTCACGTCCTTGCTCGACACGTCCACCATCCGCGCAGCCCCTTGCTCGTCCAGGTGGGTGAGGCCGCGCCGCTGGCCAAGCGGGTCGTCGGGCATCACCACTCCCGGTCCAGCACCAGCACCGCCACCGACTGACCGTCGGCCACGGCGGTGGTGTCCTCGGGCACCACGATCAACGCATTGGCCTGCGCCAACCCACCCAGCAGGTGTGAGCCGGCACCGCCCGCTGCTTGCACGTGTGCCCCGTCTTCCTCGATCGTGAACCGTCCCCGCAAGAACTGGCGCCGACCGGGCGCTGACGTCAGCGACCCCTGCAGCAACGCCTGCACCAACGGCCGCCGCTCGGGCATCTTGCCCATCATCCGCCGCAGGGCCGGCACCACAAAAACCTCGAATGAGACGTAGGCGGATACCGGGTTGCCCGGCAGCGTCACGATGGGGGTCCGGTCCTCACCGATTCGACCGATGCCCTGGGGTTTGCCCGGCTGCATGGCAACCTCGACGAAGCGCACGGTGCCGAGCTGGGACAACACGTCCTTTACCACGTCGTAGGCACCCTTGGACACCCCGCCGCTGGTCACCACCAGATCGGCCCGCACCAACTGGTCTGAGAGCGTATCGGCAAAGGTGCGCGGGTCGTCGCCGACTATTCCCACCCGGTACGGGATCGCTCCAGCGGCTCGCACCGCGGCCGCGAGCAAATAGCTGTTCGCGTCGTACACCGAGTCGAAACCCAACGATTGGCCCGGTTCGCGCAATTCGTTGCCGGTGGACAACACCACGACACGCGGCCGGGGGCGAGTGCGCACCCTGCCGATGCCGACCCCCGCCAGCAGGCCGATCTCGCGGGGGCCAAGCAGGGTGCCGGCAACCAGCAACTCGTCGCCTGCCGCGACATCCTCGCCGATCAGCCGCACGTGCTGCCCGAGCGTCGGGCTGCGATAGATGCGTACCGTGGCAGCACCGGCGTCGGTCCACTCCACCGGTACGACCGAGTCGGCCCCGGCAGGCACCGCCGCGCCAGTCATGATGCGCATCGAGGTGCCCGGTGGCATGCCGAACGGCCCGGACTGACCGGCTGCTGACTCACCTACGACCGGCAGATGGGTCGGGCGGTCCTGCCGCGCGTCCAGCACATCCTCGTGACGAACCGCATAGCCGTCCATCGCCGAGTTGGTGAACCTTGGCAGGTCGATCGGGGCATGTACGCCGTGCACGAGCGGCAGGCCAGCCGCATCCAAGAGCGGCTGCTCATACGGCGTCAGCGGGTCCACGGCGGCAAGCACTTCGCGCAGGTGGTCGTCCACACTCCGCAGGTCACCGCCGGGAGCTGCGGTGAACGGCGACGGGCGGTGCGCTTCCGGCCCGGCGGGTTCGGGAGATGACATGAGCGACACCCTAATGTCGTCCCCACGATCTCGTCTCGCACGCACACGCAGAGCGCGTGGCCAGGGAATCCGCCGGTCTGTCCGGCGTATCTCCACGCACACACATGGCGTGTGAGTCACCTGCGCTGTGACTTCTTCGAGATACAAAGGGAAGGACCTGGCCCAGCGGCACCTGACGGCGGCCTCAGGACGTCAACTGCTCCCCGTCGGGCACCGTTCCACCGGCCGAGTCGAGCGTGACGTCGCCGGTGACGCGCACATCGGCGCCAAACGTCCAGTCTCCCTCGACCTGCAGGCTGGTCGCATCGGCAAGCGAGGGCGCTCCGGCGGCAAAGCGGGAGTCGAAGCGGGGCAGCAGACCGTAGTGCTCCCTGACCAGGTCAACGTACGGCACCTGGTCCCGGCGTTGGCGCAGCAGGCCGCCATCGGTCAGCTCATAGACGTCTGAACGCATCAGCAACAGGTCATTGGTGGTCTTCACCGGCAGGAAGCGGCTGCGATCGACCTCTATTGCGCGAGCACCCTCGAAAACCTCGACGGCGGCCCCCATCGCCGACTCGACCTGGACGACAGCCGGCGACGCGGGGTCCGACGGGTCGACGGTCTTGTCATTGCGAATCAACGGCAAGCCCAGCACCCCGTCCCGCTCGGCCATGATGCGTGCAACTGCGCGTAGGTCGAACCACAAATTGTTGGTGTGGAAGTACGGGTGCCGCTCGATGTCCGCGGCCTGCTCGGTGTCCTCACTACGGGTCTGCGCCGTCTCGCGCAACACCAGCCGATCATCGCGTCGGCGGCGGACCAAGTGCCCACCCTTGCGGTCTGCGGGAGTGCGGCGGCACACCTCGGCGGCGTACGGGGCACCGCTGGCGGCGAACCAGCCGGCCACGGTCGGGCTGGGCGAGGCGCCCAAGTTGTCGGCATTGGACACGCTGACGTAGCGATATCCGGCGTCCAGCAACAACTGCAACAGCCCGGATGCATCGAGCGCTGTGTAGACGTCGCCGTGCCCTGGCGGGCACCACTCCAACTGTGGGTCGTCCGGCCAGTCGACCGGGGTCAGATCGTCGGCACGCAGCTTGGGCTCACGGTTCTGCAGGAAGTCGGCGGGCAGCCCGTCCACCGGCAGGTCGGGGTGGCGCTTCAACGCAGCCAAGGTGTCGTCGCGGGTACGAAAACTGTTCATGAAGATCACCGGCAACAGGGCGCCGTGCGGCTGCCTGGTCGCCAACACCTGCTGGGCGATCACGTCCAGAAACGTGCAGTCACCGCGCACCGGGAGCAGGGACTTGGCTCGGTCCATCCCCATCGATGTCCCTAGACCGCCATTGAGCTTGACCACGGCAGTGACGGCCAGCGCTTCGGCGGCCTGCGCGGCGTCCACGTCCAAGTCGGCCAACCGCGGCAGGTCCCTGACTGGCTCAACGTCGTCCTCGGCGATCACGCCGGTGGCCCCCGACTCCAGCTCGCGGTAGTAGTGCGCGAATACCTCGATGGCCTTGGGGTGCACGTCACCGTCAGCCATCTTTCGGCGTGCCTGCTCCAGCCCTGCATCGCTCATGGCGCGAGCCTATTGGCTGCCGGGGCGGCGGCGTTGCCTACGGTGCTCACCATGACGCACGCCAGCGGCAAAGCCACGAACTATGCGGGCGGCAAAGCCGCCCTGCGCCGAGCGATTGCCGAGCGCCGGCGGGCACAGTCCCAGACCGCGCGCGAAGAGACAGCGCAGGCACTGTGTTCGCGCGTGCTGGCACTGCCCGCGGTGCAGGCGGCCGGCACAGTGGCTGTCTATGCGTCATACCCGTCCGAGCCGGGCACCTGGCCGCTGCGCACCGCGTTGCTCGACCGGGGCGTGCGGGTGCTGTTGCCGGTGCTGCTTGCCGACGGTGACCTCGACTGGGTGGTGGACGCCGACCAACCGACCTCCCTTGCACCGGACTCGATCGCCGCGGCCGACGTTGTGGTGTGCCCGGCGAGCGCGGCGACACCGGAAGGCGCGAGGCTCGGCAAGGGCGGTGGCTCCTACGACCGTGCATTGGCCAGGCTGCCGGCATCCACCCTCAGCATCGCGCTGGTATACGACGACGAGATCGTCGAGCACCTGCCGACTGAGCAGCACGACAA
>JACCYS010000023.1 GCA_013696365.1 Nocardioidaceae bacterium | reverse complement strand
CCGCGCAGGTCGTCACCGCCGACGGACGCCTGGTCACCGCCAGCGAGCAGGAGCACCAGGACCTGTTCTGGGCACTGCGCGGCGGCGGCGGCAACTTCGGGGTCGTCACCGAGTTCACCTTCCGGCTGCACCCCGTCGGGGACATCTACGGCGGACCGATGTTCTTCGAGCTGTCGGTCGCACCGGCGGTGCTGGGCTGGTTCCGGGACTTCATCGCCGACGCGCCCCGCGAGTACGGCGGGTTCCCTGCCTTTCAGATCGCGCCGCCGCTGCCGTTCGTGCCCGAGGATCGGGTCGGTGAGCCGTTCGTGGCGGTGGTGTCGTGCTGGACCGGATCGGTGCCCGACGGTGAGCGCGTGGTCCAGCGCCTACGCGAGGTGGCGGCACCCGTCGCCGAACACGTCGGTGTGATGCCGTACGCGGCGCTGAACTCCGCCTTCGACGCGCTGGTGCCACCCGGACTCCAGCACTACTGGAAGGCCAGCTTCGTCACCGAGCTGACCGACTCGGCGATCGCGGCCCACGTCGAGCACGGCCCGCGCGTGCCGGTGGTCAACTCCACCGTGCACCTCTACCCCATCAACGGCGCCTGCCACGACGTGGCACCCGACGCCACCGCCTTCGGGCACCGCGACGCCTCCTTCGCCCCCGTCATCGCCGGGATGTGGCCGGACCCGGCCGACAACGAGGCCAACACCGCCTGGGTGCGGGACTACTACGCCGCGATCGCGCCGCACTCCGCACCCGGGGGGTACGTCAACTTCGCCTCTGCCGACGACCAGCACAAGGTTGCCGACAACTACGGCGCCAACTACCCCCGGCTGCAGGAGGTCAAGCGGCGCTACGACCCCGCCAACCTGTTCCACCTGAACCAGAACATCGCGCCCGAGTGACCCCCCGCCCTGGGGCGGCCCACTCGGTTCCGTACGCACCGGATCGCCGGCCGGGATGGTGCGGGAGGAACCGAGAGCTGCATCCCTGGGTCGCCCATCGTGGTGGGAGCCCCTCGCCACCGGCTCTGCCGACGAGTTGTCACCGGCTGGGAGGGTCAGTTGTGAGGTTGAGGGTCGGTCAGCCCCAGTATGCGTACTTGGAGTCCAGCTTCTTTTTGTGGAAGGTGACCGACACGAAGCCGCACTTGGGGTCGGTGCACACCCGGTAGTCCCGATACTCGTAGCCGTAGCCGGTGGAGACCTGCTTGCCGTTGATGTCGAAGATCCTGTGCACGCGGCTCTTGGACATCCCCTTCTTGACGCGCTTGTACTCCTTCTTGCTGACGCAGTCGTGGGTAGCTGATGCAGGTGGAGCCACGACCACCAGTCCAGTGGCAGTGAAGGCGGCGGCAATAAGCGTCACCAGGATCCTTCTCATGCGCGTGTCCTTCTCTGCGAAATCCAACGGGGGTGGTGCGCGTACAGCGTGCACGATGTGACCACACGAGTCAGCAACTTCGCGGGACTAGGGAGTGGCGGAGATCACACCCTCGTGCCACTAAGGGGCCGGTGCGAAGAACGACCCGCACTGTCCGCGCGCCACGTCGATCCGCCACGTCCGCGCGCCACGTAAACGTGGCATGTTGACCCCTCACGTGGCGCGCATGCCTCGTAAAGGGTCGGTCCGCCACGTTTACGTGGCGCGCGGCGAGAGGGCGCGGCGGCGGGCGGGACGCCGGGTCCAGGGCCGGTCAGCTGCCCGGCAGCCAGGCCTCGTCCCAGGCGAACCAGGCCCCCTCGCGAGCAGCCAGCAGCCGGGCCAGCGGGTACGGCGCCAGGAACGGGGAGTCGGGCAGGTCGGCGGGGTCCACGTAGCGCAGCTCGAGGCTCTCGCCATCGAGGGGCGCCGGCCGGCCGCCGACCACCTCGCAGTCGAAGACCGACGTGGTGACCTCCAACCGGTCGCCGTGCGGATAGACGATCAGCTGCGGCCCGATCACCGCCACGAGTCTGCGCGGGCGTACGACCAGCCCGGTCTCCTCACGCACCTCGCGGACAAGCGCTTGCGCCGGAGCCTCGCTGGGGTCGACGGCGCCACCGGGCAGGCTCCAGTCGCCGGAGTCTGCCCGGTGCTCCAGCAGCAGCCGACCGTCATCGTCGCGGACCAACGCCGAGACACCCGGGTGCAGGATCAAGCCGGTGCCCACATGAGCCCGCAGCCCCGCCAAGTAGTTGCTGATCCCCATCAGCAAGGACCGACCGGAGTCATCGAAGGTCGGCCGAGCGGGCGTGCGGGTACGCGGCGACGCGCTGCTGGAAGGACAGGATCGCCGGGTTCTGGATCACCCCGTCGCGGATCTCGATCGCGCGGCGCAGCACCTCGCTCGCTTCCCAACCCGACGGGCCTGCCAACGCCCCGGCCAGGTGGGGCAGCAACGCCTCACTGATCTCCCACGTGGCCGAGTCCCACAGCCACGAGGGGGTGTGGTCCACCGCGTAGTAGCTGACGCCGTCGCCGACGGTGAAAACCGGGTCGGCAAAGCTGGTGGGGCGTGCCCAGCCGAAACCCATTCGCTCGTCGCAGGACACGTCGACGATCAGGCTCCCCGGGGCGAAGCCGGCCACCTCGTCATCGTCAACGAACATCAGCGGCGCGTCGGTGTCCTGCAGCACGCAGTTCACCACGATGTCGTGCTGCGTGAGCAGTTCGGCCACGGGCCGCGGCCCCGACGACAACAACACCTGCGCTCGCCCGGCGTCGTTGTCGTCGGCTTGCAACTGCAGCATCCGGACGCCATGCATCGGCGCCGCGACAGCAGTTGCCGGTCGGTGTGAGAGCACGGTGACGTCGTGCACACCCTGCGCCTGCAGCGCACCGATCGCACCGCGCGCGGTCGACCCGAAGCCGATCACCGCGGCGCTCAGCGGCCGACCGTACTGACCCGTGCGCCCCACCAGAGCGAGCGCATGCAGCACCGCGCTGAAGCCGGCCAGCTCGTTGTTCTGGTGGAAGACGTGCAGATCGAAGTCGCCGGATGCAGTCCAATGGTTCATCGCCTCGAAGGCGATCAGCGTGAGTCGCTTGTCGACCGCGAGCTGGGTCATCTCGGGGTTCTGCACACAGTGCGGCCAGCCCCACAGCACCTGACCGTCGCGCAGCTCGCGAACGTCGTCCACCAGTGGCTTCGGCAACAGCACGATGTCGCAGCGCTCGATCAGCTCGTCCCTGGCCAAAACCCCGCCGACCGACCTGGCAAGCGAGACATCGGTCACTCCAAAGGCCTCGCCGTAGCCCGCCTCGAGATAGACCCGCCCACGCAGCCCGGCATCGATCCGCTCGACGTGGCGCGGGTGGATCGCCAACCGCCGTTCGTTGGGCTTGCGCGAGCGACCAAGCACGCCGAGGCTGAGCTCTGTCACATGAACTCCCTTGCACCCGCTGGCCAGCTCTGTCGAGCGCGATCGTACGTTCGGAGGACCCAGACCGGCGAACGGCCTGCGAGTGGCCCGGAATGGCTGCGCCTCCCGGCGTGAGAGGGTTGGATCACCTCAAGTGAGCGCTTGGCGAAGGGACGCGGCGACATGACGGCGGCTCCCCGGCCCAGCCACGTGCAGACCAGTGGCCTGCACGCCGGTGGCGTGCAGAGCAGCGTCGCCCGCAGCGCGCCGAGCCAGCTGGGCGCCGATCCCGAACTGGTCATGCTCACCGACCTGCTGGCCAAGCAGGGTCTGTACACGGTCTATCAGCCGGTGGTGGAGCTCGACACCGGCCACATCGTCGGCTACGAGGCGCTGAGCCGTGGACCGCGCAGCTCTCAGTTGAAGTCACCCGAACAGCTTTTTGCCGCCGCACGACGGGCAAACCAACTCGCCGAGCTCGACCGTGCCTGCCAGGCGGCGGCGATGGCCGGCGCAGCAACCGCGGGGCTGCGGGCACCGTGCACGTTGTTCGTCAACGTCGAGCCAGAGGTGGCCGCGACCGCACCGCTAGCGGCGTTGCCCCCCGCTAGGCGTGGCGGGTCTGTCGCGCCGAGGGTGGTCGTCGAGCTCACCGAACGTTCTCTCACCGACCGCCCCGCAGAGCTGCTCCGCCAAGTGGCTGCCTTTCGAGCGCGCGGCTGGGGCATCGCCCTGGACGACGTCGGCGCCGACCCCGGATCGCTCGCTCTACTGCCGCTGCTGCGCCCCGACGTGATCAAGCTCGACCTGCGGCTGGTCCAAGACGAGCCCGACGCCCAGATCGCACAGATCGTGAACGCCGTCAATGCGGAAGCCGAGCGCTCCGGCGCGGTCGTGCTGGCCGAAGGGATCGAGACCGCCGCACACCTGGCCGTCGCCCAGTCACTGGGCGCCACCCTCGGTCAGGGTTGGCTGCTGGGGCGCCCGGCGCCGTTGCCCACTCCGACAGCACTCGCCGCCAGGTCACAGGTCAGTAGTCAGCACGACGGCAGTACCGATCACTGCGCGCACCCCCACGCCGGAGGGAGCCAGCCCGTTCGACCTGGTCGCCGCCGAGCGGCCGGTGCGGCAGGCAAGCAAGTCGTTGCTCCTCGAGGTCAGCCGGCACCTTGAACGCCAGGCGATGTCGTCCACTAGCTCGGCCGTCGTGCTTGCAACCTTTCAAAACCCGCGGCACCTCACGCCGGCCACGGTGGACCGCTACTCGTCCTTGGCCGCCCAGGCCGCCTTCGTCGGGGCTCTGGGCGCTGACATGCCAGCCGAACCGGCCACCGGCGTACGCGGCGCCACACTGGAACAGGGTGACCCAGTGCTCGGGGAGTGGGATGTGGCAGTCATCGGGCCGCACTTCGCCGGCGCATTGGTCTCGCGCGATCTGGGCGACGACGGTCCCGACCACGATCGCCGATTCTCCTACGTGTTGACGCACGACCGTACCCTGGCGGTGCAGGTGGCGTGCGCGCTGATGGCCCGCGTGTAGGCAACCTGGGTGACGCGGTCAGGCGTGACAGGGGCTCAAAGGTGTGGTCAGGACTCGCCTGGCTCGCGCATCTGTGGGATGCCGGCGGTGCTGCTGAGCAGCCCACGGACCTCTGACTCGCGGTAGCGGCGGTGTCCGCCGAGGGTGCGGATCGAGCTGAGCTTGCCGGCTTTTGCCCAGCGGGTCACGGTCTTCGGGTCGACCCTGAACAGGGCGGCAACCTCGGACGGGGTCAAAAGTGACTCCGTCTCGCTGACGGGGCGCGCAGTCATGGTCGGTCCTTTCTCGACGCCCCCGCCGTATGGAGGCCATCTGCTGCTGGGTCGAGTCTGGCACGGTGGTTGACGCATATGCCGAAATCACGGCACCAAGTGTACTTTCGGACAGTGATGTAGGCGATACAGACAGTACACGCAAGCGGCTCGGTGGACTCGGCCACCAAGCGTCCGGCAGGACACCGACGCCAACCGGCGTACGACAAACCCTGAGGGCACGCACCCGATGATGCTCAGGCGCGCAGAAGCGTCACTTCGACGTGTCAGCGGGGCGCAGTCAGCGCGCGGCGGATCCCGGTGCGCCATAGCCGTAGTCGGCCTCATCCTCATCCGCGGGTGTGGCATCGACGTCGGACTCGCCTCCGTGCAGCTCACGCTGCAGTTGGGAGAAGTCAGTCTCCAACGTACGGTACTTAAGGTCTCGGGCAACCTTCGTCTGCTTGGCCTTAGCTCGGCCGCGGCCCATAGGGTCGACCCCCTCGCACAGGTCGAGCCGAGTGACCTTCACGAATCACCCGGACATGTCGGCAAGTCTCTTGTCTCACTCACAATACCCGGCGCCGAGACGCCTGTGCACTTCGACCGGCCGAAGGTGACCGACGGTGGTCATGGGTGGCCGCCAATCAGGCGAGCGCTGCCCCCTGGCTCACCGTCGTTCACCGTCGCCACCTCGCCGCACACCCACGCGGCGACGTCGCGGTCCGCGAGCAGACCCACCGCCCGGTCAGCGACGTCTGCGGAGAGCACGGCCACCATGCCGACCCCCATATTGAGAGTCCGTTCAAGATCGTCGGACTCGACGCGGCCGACGCCGGCGATCAGGCCGACGATGGGCGGCGGGGTCCAGGTGCCCCGGTCGATCGTCGCGACAAGATGTCCAGGCAGCACCCGGGCCAGGTTGGCCGCCAACCCGCCGCCGGTGATGTGTGACATCGCATGCACGTCCAGCTCGGCCGACAGGGCCAGACAGTCACGGGCGTACACCCTTGTCGGCTCCAACAGCTCTTCGCCCAGCGTGCGGCCAAGGTCGGGGACATCGCGGTCAAGCTGCCACCCGGCGGCCTCCAGCAACACATGCCGTACCAGCGAGTAGCCGTTGCTGTGCAGACCCGATGACTCCATCGCGACCACCTGGTCACCGGCTCGGACCAGCTCTGGGCCGAGCAGGGCGGCGGCCTCCACCACACCGGTGGTGGCGCCGGCCAGGTCGTACTCGTCGGCGCTGAGCAGGCCGGGGTGCTCGGCGGTCT
>JACCYS010000011.1 GCA_013696365.1 Nocardioidaceae bacterium | reverse complement strand
GCGGGGTGCCGCGCCCAGCCGAAGCAGTACAAGCCGTAGGCGGCCAAGCCCACCCCGGTAACGCCCACCAGATATGGCCCGAAGGGTTGGTCCAGCAGCGTCCGCAAGGCGGCATCGAGCCCGCCGGCCCACTGCGGGTCGTTCGACAGCGCAGCCCACACGAACAGCGCACCAACGGCCCCCAGACCGAAACCCTTGGCCACATAACCGACTTGGCCCAGCCGGATCAGTGCGCTGCCGGCCCCGCCCGCCGTGGCCTCGTCGTCGAGATCCTCGGTGAAACGGGTCTGCAACCCCTTGACCATCTTGGCGAGGGCGATGGCGATGACGGCGAGCCCCGCAAGCGCTATCAACCAGCGACCAAGCGTCATCTTCATCACCATGGCCGTGTAGCCGGTCTTGCTTGAGCTGCCACCGATTCCGGCGGCGGTGCTCACCGCCAGCCAGGCGACAGCCAGATAGACCACCACCCGAAAAGCCGACTCCAGCCGTTTGCGGGTGCGGCCGTCGTCTCGCCAGCCATATCCGGCGACCGCCTCCAAGCCCTGCCACAGCGCCAGCAGCAGCAGCCCGGCGGCGGCCAGCCACAACACCGCTGCGCCGGCTGGGTTCTCGGCCAACGCGTGCAGCGCACCGCTCGAACTCTCCGACGACTGCTGGAAGGCCAGTTTGATCGCGATACCCGCGAACAGCAGGTGCACCGCCCCGTAGGCGACCAGACCGACGCGCATCCCGATGTCGAGTGCCTTGGTGTCTTGGACGTCGCTTGCCGACGGGGACTCATGTTGGCTTCGGTCACCTGGTCACTGTGTCACCTGGCCACTGTGTCACCTGGGTCACTGGGTCGCGTCGCCAGTGTTCGTGCACACCCCCCGCACAGACGATGATGTCGGCATGGGTGACGAGCAGGACAATGGCAGACCGGTGCACACATGGCTGACCGACATGGACGGGGTGCTCGTCCATGAGGAGGCGCCGATCCCGGGTGCTGCGGACTTCATCACCCGTCTGGAGGAGTCCGGTCAGCCGTACTCGGTGTTGACGAACAACTCCATCTTCACCCCGCGGGACCTTGTCGCCAGGCTGCGCCGCAGCGGAATTGAGCTCCCCGAGGGGGCGATCTGGACCTCGGCCCTGGCGACCGCACAGTTCCTCGACGACCAGCGTCCGGGTGGAAGTGCGTTCGCGATCGGCGAGGCCGGTCTGACCACCGCGCTGCACGAGGTGGGCTATGTGCTGACCGACCGGGACCCCGATTATGTGGTGCTGGGGGAGACCAGGACGTACTCGTTCGAGGCGATCACCCAGGCGATCCGACTGATCGATAATGGGGCGCGGTTCATCGCCACGAACCCGGACGCATCCGGGCCTTCGCTGGAGGGATCGCTGCCGGCGACCGGCGCGGTCGCAGCACTGATCACCCGGGCCACCAACGTCGAGCCGTACTTCGTCGGTAAGCCCAACCCGCTGATGATGCGCAGTGCACTGAACCGGATCGACGGCCACTCGGAAACCACCGTGATGATCGGCGATCGGATGGACACCGACATCAAGTCCGGACTCGAGGCTGGGTTGCGCACCGTGCTGGTGCTGACCGGATCGACCCGGCGGGAGCAGGTGGGCCGCTTTCCGTACCGCGCGACCTGGGTGGTCGACTCCATCGCCGACGTCGTCGACATGGTCGGTCCGCGCGACTGATCGTCGTGCGGCAGACTCCGGCCATGGACGTGTTGGACATGTATCAGCCTGCCGGTGACCGTTACGGCTCGATGACCTACCGCCGCTGCGGTCGCAGCGGGCTCGACCTGCCCGCCGTGTCGCTGGGGCTGTGGCACAACTTCGGCGACGACAAGCCGCTGGCAACCCAGCGGGCCACCCTGCGCCGCGCCTTCGACCTCGGCGTGACCCACTTCGACCTGGCCAACAACTACGGTCCGCCGTACGGCAGCGCGGAGACCAACTTCGGCCGGTTGTTCCGCGAGGACTTCGCGCGGCTGCGGCACGAGCTGGTGATCTCCACCAAGGCCGGCTACGACATGTGGCCCGGTCCGTACGGCGACCACGGCTCGCGCAAGTACCTGCTGGACAGCCTCGACCAGTCGCTGGCCCGGATGGGGCTCGACCACGTCGACATCTTCTACAGCCACCGCGTTGACCCCGACACCCCGCTGGAAGAGACGATGGGTGCGCTGGACACCGCGGTGCGCCAGGGCAAGGCTCGGTATGTCGGCATCTCGTCGTACGGGTCACGACGCACCCGCGAGGCCGCGGCGATCCTGCGTGACCTCGGGACGCCGCTGCTGATCCACCAGCCGTCGTACTCGATGCTGAACCGCTGGATCGAGGACGACGGTCTGCTCGACGTGCTGGCCGACGAGGGCGTCGGATGCATCGCGTTCTCGCCGCTCGCGCAAGGGCTGCTCACCGACCGCTATCTCGACGGGGTGCCCGCGGACTCGCGGGCAGCCCAGGACAAGACCATCGACGACGACATGCTGTCCGAGGAGAACCTCGGCCACGTCCGCGCGCTCAACGAGGTGGCCGCCGAACGCGGACAATCGCTGGCCCAGCTGGCGCTGGCGTGGGCACTGCGCGACGAGCGGGTCACGACCGTGCTGATCGGCGCCAGCAGTGTGCGCCAGCTGGAGCAGAACGTCGCCGCCCTCGACCGACTGGACTTCACCGCCGACGAACTCGCCGAGATCGACCGGCATGCGGTGGACTCAGGCATCAATCTGTGGGCCGCCTCCAGCCAGGCCTGACCCCGGCTCCGCGGATCGTTGGAGTAAGAGGGGTGCGCACGTGGCAGCTGTAAAGCAGTACGACGCGGTTGTGATCGGCGGCGGGCACAACGGTCTGGTCGCGGCCGCCTACCTCGCCCGCGAGGGCCTATCCACGCTGGTACTGGAGGCTCGGGACGTCGTGGGCGGCGCCGCCGTGAGCGAGCATCCCTTCGGCCCTGACTACACGGTGACGATGCTCAGCTACGTGGTGTCGCTCATGCCGCCGTCCCTGGTTCGCGACCTGCGGCTGGCCGAACACGGCTATCACGTCTTCCCGCAGGGCCCGTACTTCGCCCCCCGGCGGGACGGGCGCTACCTGCAGCTGCCGCGGGACCCGGCCGCCCGCCGCGAGCGCATCGCCCCGTTCTCCGCTAGGGACGCCGATGCCTACGACCGGTGGGACGCCTGGCTGGACCGGCTCGGCGCCATCCTCGGCCCGCTGCTCCAGCAGGTCCCGCCGCGTGTCGGGTCGCGCCGACCGGGCGACCTGGTCAGGCAGGCGGGACTGCTGCGGTTGCTGCGGGACGTGGACGAGCGCGCCGCGGTCGACCTCACCCGGCTGCTGACGTCGAGCATCGCCGACCTGGTTGAGGACCGCTTCGAGTCCGACGCGGTGCGTGGAGCACTGGCTGTCTCCGGTG
>JACCYS010000378.1 GCA_013696365.1 Nocardioidaceae bacterium | reverse complement strand
ACGAGCGCGCCTGGGGCACGATCGAGGACGTCAAGGAGGCCGATGGTGTCGTCACCGGCACGGTCATCGAGGTCGTCAAGGGTGGGTTGATCCTCGACATCGGGCTGCGCGGCTTCCTGCCGGCGTCCCTGGTCGAGATGCGCCGGGTGCGTGACCTGCAGCCATACGTCGGCCGTGAGATCGAGGCCAAGATCATCGAGCTGGACAAGAACCGGAACAACGTCGTGCTGTCGCGCCGTGCGTGGCTGGAGCAGACCCAGAGCGAGGTACGCCAGAACTTCCTCACCCAGCTTGGCAAGAGCCAGGTCCGCAAGGGTGTGGTGTCGTCCATCGTCAACTTCGGCGCCTTCGTCGACCTCGGTGGAGTCGACGGTCTGGTGCACGTCTCGGAGCTGTCGTGGAAGCACATCGACCACCCCAGCGAGGTTGTCGAGGTGGGCCAGGAGGTCACCGTCGAGGTTCTCGATGTGGACATGGACCGTGAGCGGGTGTCGCTGTCGCTGAAGGCGACCCAGGAAGACCCCTGGCAGCACTTCGCCCGTACCCACCAGATCGGCCAGATCGTGCCCGGCAAGGTGACCAAACTCGTGCCCTTCGGCTCGTTCGTCCGCGTCGAGGAAGGCATCGAGGGCCTGGTGCACATCTCGGAGCTGGCAGAGCGCCACGTCGAGATCCCAGAGCAGGTCGTCCAGGTCAACGACTCGACGATGGTCAAGATCATCGACATCGACCTGGAGCGGCGGCGTATCTCGCTGTCGCTGAAGCAGGCCAACGACAATGTCGCGGTCACCGACGACCAGTTCGACCCCTCGCTGTACGGCATGACGGCCAGCTATGACGACCAGGGCAACTACATCTACCCCGAGGGTTTCGACCCCGAGACCGGGCAGTGGCTGTCGGGTCACGAGGAGAACCAGTCGCAGTGGGAGGCCCAGTACGCGGTAGCGCACGAGCGCTGGGTTGCTCACCGGGAGCAGATCGAGGAGGCCAAGAAGGCCGACCTCGAAGCGGGCGAGGTGGCCAACTACACCACCGACACCGGCAGCGAGGGTGGTGATGCGGTCAACGACCCCGGCGACGACGGCGGGACTGGCGACGATGACGCCCCGGGCGCGGCTGACTCGGCCGGCGAGCAGGGTGCGCCGCGTGCGGCTGCTCCCAGCGCGCCGGCGGCAGCGCCGGGTGGGGGAGACGGTTCGCTAGCTTCGGACGAGGCTCTGCAGGCGCTGCGCGAGAAGCTCACCGGAGGCTGAACGACGTCCCTGGGTCGGCCATCTGCCAGGCTGATCGGGTGCTGCGCGTAGGCCTGACCGGCGGGATCGCTTCAGGCAAGAGCGAGGTGAGCCGCCGGTTAGCGGCGCGTGGTGCCGTGGTGATCGACTCCGACCTGCTGGCGCGGGCGTCGGTTGCGGCCGGCACCGACGGCTTCAATGAGGTGGTGGCCGCCTTTGGGCCGTCGGTGCTCGATGCCGGCGGGCAACTCGACCGGCCGGCGCTGGCGCGCGCGGTCTTCGCCGACGAGCGGGCTCGAGCTGTGCTGGAGTCGATCGTGCACCCCCGTGTCCGTCGGCGGGCCGACGAGCTGGAGGCGGCGGCGGCGGAGGCGGATCCACAAGGCGTGGTCGTGCACGACATCCCATTGTTGGTCGAGACCGGTCAAGGCGACCGCTTCGACATTGTCATCGTGGTCGATGCAACCGACGAGACTCGGCTGGACCGCCTGATAGGTCTACGTGGGATGTCCGCAGATGAGGCGGCGAGCCGGATGACCGCGCAAGCCACCCGTCGCCAGCGGCTGAACGCGGCCGACCGGGTGGTGCACAACGACGGCGACCTCCAGCAACTGGACAGTCGTGTAGACGAGCTGTGGGAGCTGCTGCGCACGGCGGCGACAGCGACCTGAGGGGCCTCGTTCAGGCGGCCAGATCGGGGTCGACGATCGTGCGCAGTGTCTGCAGCGCCTCACGCTCCAGTTGCCGGACCCGCTCGGCGGAGATGCCATGCCGGAGTCCGATGTCGGCGAGCTTGTGGGTGCGGCCGTCGATCAGTCCGAAGCGGGACTTGATGATGTCCGCTTCGCGCTCGCCCAGGCGATCGATCAGGTCGCTGAGGCGCGCGCGAGACTCTCGGTCGAGAAGTGTGATGTCCGGGCCGGGTGCCCCTTCACGAGCCACCAGATCGCCGAGCGAGGTGTCGCCGTCGTCGTCCACGGGGGTGTCCAGGCTGACGTGGTCACGTCCCCAGCGGATCAGGTCGCTCACCCGGGCCAGGTCCATCGTCAGTTCGTCGGCGATTTCGTGTGCTTCTGCTTCGCGTCCAAGACGCCGCTCGAGGGTGCGGCGGGCGGCGCCGATCTGGTTTAGCTCCTCGACAACGTGCACGGGCAGCCGTACGACTCGTGCCTGCTGGGCAACCCCGCGGGTGATGGCTTGCCGGACCCACCAGGTGGCATAGGTGGAGAATTTGTAGCCCTTTGCGTAGTCGAACTTCTCCACTGCCCGGATCAGGCCGGTGTTGCCCTCTTGGATCAGGTCGAGCATCGGCATCTGGTTGCGGCCGTACTTGCGGGCGATGGAGACCACCAGCCGCAAGTTGGCGGTGGTGAACAGGTGCTGCGCCCGGCGACCATCAGCGGCCAGCCATTCCAGCTCTGCCTGGGTCGCAGACTTCGGTGCGCCACCTTTGCGTCGTCCTACGCGACCCTCAGCCAACAACTGCTCGGCGAGCAGCCCGGCCTCGATGGCCTTGCTGAGCTCAACCTCCTGTGCGGCGTCGAGTAGCGGGGTACGTGCGATCTCGTCGAGGTACATCCCGACGCTGTCGCGTCCGTCTCCACTGTCCCGACTGGCAGACGCCCGCCGTGTCGTCGTAGGTGCCATGGTGTCGCCCCCTGTCTCGGTGCTTTCCCTCGCCGACATCAACACTGCGAGGGCGGTTGGGATTCCGCCTGCTGCTGGTCGACCTCGTACTCCCCTGACGAGCGGAACGGGCAAATCGTGCCGCTCTCAGCGTCTTCTCAACTTTGCGGGTCACCGACTGGTGCAACGGTAGGAGCAGATACTGCTCAGCGTCTTGTCGGCGGCAGATGTGGGGCCCCAGCCGTATCGATCACCCAGGCGTACTCGAAGGCTCGCTCCCGCCATGCCTCGTACCGTCCGCTGACGCCGCCATGTCCGGCGGCCATCTCGGTCTTGAGCAGCACGCCCGGGGCGCCGTCGTTGAACGCACGCAGCCGCGCCACCCACTTGGCCGGCTCCACGTAGAGGACTCGGGTGTCGTTGAGGCTGGTAGTCGCCAGGACAGGCGGGTACGCGGCGGTCCGGACATTGTCGTAGGGGCTGTAGCCGGACATGTAGGCGTAGACATCCGGATCATGCAACGGGTCGCCCCACTCGTCCCACTCGATCACCGTCAGCGGCAGCGAGGGGTCAAGGATCGACGTGAGGGCATCGACGAACGGGACCGCTGCGAGCGCCCCGGCGAAGGCGTGAGGCGCGAGGTTGAGGGCTGCGCCGATCAGCAGACCGCCGGCGCTGCCCCCCATCGCCACCAGCCGGTCCGCAGCAGTCCACCCGGACGCTGCCAGGTGCTGCGCGCAGGAGACGAAGTCGGTGAAAGTGTTCCTCTTCGTCAGCATCTTGCCGGTGTCGTACCAGCCTCGCCCGAGCTCCCCGCCGCCTCGCACATGGGCAACCGCGAACACCATGCCGCGGTCGAGCAGGGACAACCTGCTGACGACGAAGCTGGGGTCCATGCTCATCTCGTATGCGCCGTAGCCGTAGATCAGCCCCGGCGCACTGCCGTCGCGTGCGGTGCCACGGCGGCAGACGATCGAGATGGGGACCGCCACGCCGTCGTCCGCCGTGGCCCAGTCCCGGTGCTGCTCATAATCGTCGGGGTCGTAACCGGCGAGCACTGGCTGCTGCTTGCGCAACACCCGACGGTCACCAGCCAGGAACTGGTCGTACACCGATGCCGGCGTCACAAACGAGGTGTAGGCGATCCGTACGTGCGGTTGGGACCACTCGGGGTTGGCGGCCGGGTAGCAGCTGTAGAGCTCCTCATCGAAGGCCACCTCCCGGGCTTCACCGTAACCCCCGTCGACCAGGGGGAGTACCGCTGTGCGGGGGAGAGCGTCTCGCCGGTAGGCGATGACCAGATGGGTGGCGAAGGCCTCGACGTCTTCCAGCCGCACATCGTCGCGGTGATCGAGCACCGAACGCCAGTGCTCGGGGCCCGGAGTGTGCACCGGAGCCTCGGCAAGCATGAAGTTCTCGGCGCCGTCGTTGTGCAACACCAGAAAGCGATCTTCGCCGTCGATGACCGCGTGCTCAACGTGGTACTCCACACCGCTGCGGCGCGCTGCGATCAATCGTGGGGTGTCGGCCGGATCGTCTGCCTCCAGCACCCGGACCTCGCTGGTCACCTTCGAGGACGCGGCGATCACCACGAAGCGTTCGCTGCGAGTGCTGCCCACGCCAACGAAGAAGCTCTCGTCCATCTCGTGATAAATGAGGTCGTCGTCAGCGACGTTGGCGCCGAGCCTGTGCCGCCACACCTTGTACGGTCGCCATGCGCTGTCAACGGTGGTGTAGAAGAGCGTCGACCCGTCCCGTGACCAGGTCAGCGAGTAGTTGGTGTCCGGAATCTCGTCGGGCAGCAGCGCACCGGTCTCGAGATCTTTGACGTGCACCAGGAAGCGCTCATCACCCACGGTGTCGGTGGAGTAGGCGAGCAGTGTGCCGTCAGGGCTGACATCGAAGGCGCCGAGTGAGAAGAAGACGTGGCCTTGCGCTTCGGTGTTGCCGTCCAGCAGCACCTGCTCGCCGGGCAACGGTTGGGCTGCGGTGATCGCCGGCGGCTCCCAGTCATCGGGCGAATCGACCGGTGCGCGGCAGTGGGCCGCGTACTGCCGGCCCTCGGTCGTGCGGGAGAAGTACCACCACCGTCCCTTGCGGGACGGGACTGACATATCGCTCTCCTGGGTGCGGTCCTTGATCTCGTTGAAGAGTGACTCACGCAGCGGCGCAAGGTGCCTGCTGCGCTGCTCGGTGTAGGTGTTCTCTGCCTTCAGGTGTGCCAGCACCAGCGGCGAGTCCTTGGCCCGAAGCCACTCGTACGGATCGTTGACGGTGATGCCGTGATGGGTGCGCTCCGCCGGGACCTCCGGTGCGACCGGCGGTGTGCCCGACGGTGGTTCGGCGTGTGGTTCGGCAGCGAACTGTTTCTCAGCGGCGTTCTCAGGCACGTACTGACGCTAGCCGACGTCGCCGACAGCCCGACATCGCAGACGGCCTAGTGCGCGATTGTGCTGCCTCGCAGGTGTAGTGCCGGGTCGTCAAGAGCAAAAGTGTGCACCGGCCCTGGTGGCGTGTTGGCGGTCTCGAAGCGGACGGTGACGCTGTTACGGCCCGCACCCCACACCCAGCCGGGCCCGTGGGCGGTGTGCTGCACGTCAGCACCAGGGGAGTAGCTCGCGCGCTCGTGGTCTAAATCGGCATCGACATCGGCATTGGCATCGGCGTTGGGGTCGGCGGGCTCGGTGGCGTCGGGATGTTCGATGGTGCCGGTCGCTGCGGCGCTGAGAGTGCCGTCGAAGAGGTCGTCTTGCACCCAGTCGGCGAGCCCTGAGACCCCCACGCCCAACAGTCGCACCCCGCCGGTGGTGTCGGATTCGTCCAACAGTCGGTGCGCCAGCGTGCGAATGACGCGCATGCTGTCAGTGGGAGCCGGCAGGGTCGCTGCCCGGGTATGAGTTCTGAAGTCATGCAGGCGCACCTTCACCGTGATGGTGCGGCCGGACAGGCGGGCAGTCTGCAGACGCGTCGCGACCCGACCGGCCAGCTGCAGGGTGATCGCATGCAGCAGCGCAGGGTCGGTGATGTCGGAAGCAAACGTGTCTTCCACCGACACCGACTTTGTCTCCCGCTCGGCTACGACCGGACGCTCGTCCCAGCCGAGCGCCAGCCGAGCCAAGGCTGAGCCGTTGGCGCGTCCGAGCTCACGCACGAGCTCGGCTGTACTGAGTTCGGCCACCTGGGCAACGGTCTGTGCGCCCAGCCGGCGCAGTCGTGCCTCGGTTGCTGGGCCCACACCGGGTATGACCCGCACCGGCATCGCCGCGAGCAGTCGCCGCTCGGTGCCGGGCGCCACCACCACCAGTCCGTCCGGCTTGTCCAGGTCACTGGCGATCTTGGCCATCAGTTTTGAGGTGGCTGCACCGACCGAGGCGGTGAGTCCACCGGTCACGTCGCGCACCCGGGTGCGCAGGTCGTGCCCGATCCGGGTGACGTCGTCGCCGTCGGCGTCCGGATAGGTGGCCGCGAGGTCGACGAACGCCTCATCCAACGACAACGGTTCGACCAGCGGTGAGAGCTGTCTCAGTTGCTGCATTACGAGATCGCTGGCCGCCCGGTAGGCCCAAAACCGTGGGCTGAGATAGGCGGCGTGCGGGCAGCGGCGGCGAGCCTCAGCCATCGGTATTGCCGACTGCACGCCGAAGGCGCGGGCTTCATAGGACGCTGTGGCCACCACTCCACGTCCACCCACCCCGCCGACAATCACCGGTCGACCCCGAAGCGACGGTTTGTCTCGTTGCTCCACCGACGCATAGAAGGCGTCGAGGTCCAGATGCAAGACCGTCGGAGTGGCGCGCATGCCGTCATGGTGGCAGCCCGGGCTGCCTACAGCGGGCCGCCGGCAACAGGGCAGTGGACAACGCCGCCAGACCCACGCCGATCGGCCACTCTGCGGGCATGAGCAGTCACGAGCCAGCAGACAGTCACCCAGCAGACCCCAACCTGTCGCGGGACCGCCCTCGACCCGACCGTCCGGTGCTGCGCGTCCGGTCGGTCGAGGACCTGCTGGCGCTGCCACCTATCACCTTGGGTTTCGAACCGGCCGAGTCGCTGGTCGTCGTCGCCGTTGCCGGTCGGCACCCTGGCTTCCAGGTGCGGGTCGACCTGCCGCGACGGGGTCGAGCAGAGCACGAGGGCCCCGCGCTCGCCAACCAGGTCACCGCCGCGGTACTGCTCCAGGGGTGCACCCGGGTCGCCGTCATCGCCTACTCACATAGGGCGGCGGCAGCTCAGGTGGCCGAGTCGACGGCACGTCGCTGTGCGCAGGCGGGCATCGGGCTGCTCGATGTCTTGCGCTGCGACGGGCGGCGCTATTGGTCGTTGATGTGTGCCGACGAGGGCTGCTGTCCCAGTGCGGGCATCGCCTACGACTCGCGTTCGAGCAGTCTGCGCCTTGAGGCGACCGTGCAAGGACGAGCCGTGATGCCTGACCGCGCCGCACTGGCCGCCACCTTCGCTGCGGTTAGCGGTCCGGACCGCGTTGCCGCCCGCCGAGAAGTGCAGTCGGTCGAGGATGAGGTGGTGGCCCTGCTGGGGCTGCGTGGCCGCGGTCAGGTCCGGCGTCCCACCCGGCAGGTCACGGCAGCGGCGGCGCCAATCGGGGCGGCAAGGGTCGCCGTCGTGCTCCAACGGACAGTCCGCGCGGGTCGTGTCGGCATGACCAGCGCGGAGTCGGCAAGCGCTGTGCGTGACGCGGTCACTCCGGGCCGGGCCGCAGTTCTCGCAGTGTGGTGCTCGTTCATCCCGGTGCGAGACGTGGCCTGGTCCTCGATGACACCGGCTGACGCGGTTTCTCATCTCGCCCTGTGGACTGCGGTGAGTCAACGGGTGGTTCCGCCGTATGAGCCTGCGGTGCTGGCTCTGGCGGCCTTTGCAGCCTGGCTGTCCGGCGACGGAGCCAGCGCCTGGTGCGCCCTGGACAGGTGCGTGGAGGTGTCCCCCAATTACTCGATGGCGGCCTTGGTGCGCGAGACGCTGGATCGCTGTCTGCCTCCCGACGTGTGGGTGCCGTTGCCCCGCGAGGATGCCTGGGCTGCCTGCGCTATTCCCCGCCACTCCTCGGCGCAATAGTGCTGTCCGGGGGCGCTGCGGCCACGGTGAGGCAGTGGAAGTGGCCCCGGTCGCGAGTTTGGGACAGGCTGACCCCCGCAGGGTCCGCACTGTTGCGGCGCGGACCGGCAGCCGCGTATCGAGGAGACCGGATGGGCCAAGAGGTAGAACGGCGGATTTTCACCCGCGAGGACCGTACGCAGTTCCGCAGCAAGGTCAGGTCGTGCCTGGACGTCTTCGCCAAGATGCTGCGTGAGTCGCGCTTCGATGCCGATCAGCCGCGCACGGGGATCGAGATCGAGTTCAACCTCGTCGATGACGCCAATGACCCGGCGCTGCGTAACGCCGACGTGCTGGAGGCCATTGCGGACCCGGACTTCCAGACCGAGCTGGGCCAGTTCAACATCGAGATCAATGTGCCGCCAAGAACGTTGGCGGGGCAGGGTCTGAGTGAGTTCGAGAACGGCATCCGTAGCACGCTCAACGACGCCGAGGCGCGCGCGAGCGAGGTCGGCGGGCACCTCGTCATGGTTGGCATCTTGCCGACGCTGGCGCCCGGCCACATGTCCGCGCAGACACTGTCGGCCAACCCTCGATACGAGCTCTTGTCGGACCAGATCCTCGCCGCTCGCGGCGAAGACATCAGGGTCGCCATCAACGGCCAGGAGCGGTTGTCGGTCACCACCGACACCATCATTCCGGAAGCAGCCTGCACGTCGACCCAGCTGCACCTGCAGGTCAGCCCGGATGAGTTCGCGGCGCACTGGAACGCCTCGCAGGCGATTGCCGGGGTGCAACTGGCCGTCGGTGCCAACTCCCCGTTCCTGCTGGGCAAGGAGCTGTGGAGAGAGACTCGGATCGCGCTGTTCGAGCAGGCAACCGACACACGCAGCGAGGAGTTGAAGGCCCAAGGGGTGCGTCCTCGGGTGTGGTTCGGGGAGCGCTGGATCAACTCCATATTCGATCTGTTCGAGGAGAACGTCCGGTACTTTCCTGCACTGCTGCCGATCGTGGACGACGAAGACCCAGCCGTGATGCTCGAGCGAGGTGACACCCCTGGGCTCAGTGAGCTGCGGCTGCACAACGGCACAATCTATCGCTGGAACAGGCCCATCTATGACGTGGTGGGCGACCGGCCGCACCTGCGCGTCGAAAACAGGGTCCTGCCCGCTGGGCCGACCGTCGTGGACACGATGGCGAATGCCGCCTTCTATTTCGGGTGTGTTCGCGCTCTGGTGTCCGATGATCGCCCGCTGTGGTCGCAAATGTCGTTCTCGGCGGCCGAGGAGAACTTTCACATCGCTGCCCAGCACGGCATCGAGGCGTCGCTGTACTGGCCGGGGCTCGGTTCGGTCCCGGCCACCGAGCTGGTGTTGAGAAGACTGTTGCCGATGGCGCACCGAGGCTTAGACGACCTCGGGGTCGCCAGCACGGACCGCGATCGTCTCCTCGGCATCATCGAGCAGCGCTGTAAGACTGGGCGTAACGGCGCGACGTGGCTTGCGGAGGCGTTCCACAACCGCTACCGCGACTCGCCGTCGCAGCGGTTCGAGGCGTTACGACAGGTGACCGGACGCTACCGCGACCTCATGCACAGCAACCGTCCTGTGCATGAGTGGGAAAACATCTGAGCGGCCGACCCACGACGTGAACACCGTCGCTCATATGCACTAGCCTCACCCGGGTCGGTGCCCAATGGCGGGCTCGGATCAGGAGGGTGCAAGCATGGCAACGATCGTGGTGGGCTTCGTCCCGAAGGCCGAGGGACAAGCTGCCTTACGGCGCGCCGCAGAGGAAGCACTCTTGCGGGAGGCCAGGCTGGTAGTGGTCAACTCGCACCGCGGAGGCCGCGAATATGACGGCCAAGAAGCGCTCAGAGGAGAGCAGGAGCTCACCGACATCCGCGAACAGCTCACCGATGCCGGTGTCGACCATGAGATCCGCCAGTTGGTCCGTGGGATGGATCCCGCTGACGACCTCATCCAGGTTGCTCATGACGTCGGCGCCGATTTCATCGTGATCGGCCTGCGCCGACGTTCGCCGGTTGGCAAACTCATCCTCGGGAGCAACGCCCAGCGAATCCTGCTGGACGCACCGTGCCCGGTGCTCGCGGTCAAGTCCGAAGAGTGACCCCGTCGACCGGCAGCACCTGCTCCTGCCGGTAGGCCATTTCGGCAGAGTGGCCTTCGCGTGGCACACTAGGTCCCGAGCTCGCGCTTGACTAGAGCCGACGTTGTTGCGCCCAAGAGTTTTTTGTGAAAGGTCCTTCGTGACTTCTAGCTCCTCCCTGAACTGGGCCGATCCGGCCCTCGACAACCCGCAGATGCGCAACCTGTTTGACGTCGGACTGCAACACGGTGACGTTGCCGCGGCAGACGTGCGCGCGGCTGCAGATGCCGCCGGCGTCGGCCCCGCGCAGTACAAGGCCCTGTTGCGCTTGCTGGCCGAACAGGGCGTTGCGGTCTCTGTCACAGCGGAAGCCCCCACACCTGCTCCGCGGTCAAGGGTGGCAGCGGCAGCGCGTTCCCGTTCGGTGGTGACCGCCCCGGCTGGCGAGGCAACCACGAAACAGGCGCCCACAAGGAAGACGCCAGCGAAGAAAACCCCAGCAAAGAAGTCACCGGCAAAGTCGACCTCGGCCAAGCAGTCGGCGCCAGCCAAGAAGACGTCCGCCAAGCGCGCACCTGCCGACGCTGATCAGGCCGAAGCGGAACCGGTGGCCGCCGAGGTTGTCGAGGTCGCTGCCGCGGCGGTCGGGCCCGATGGCAAGAAGATCCTGCCCGATGTCGACGATGCCGTCTTCGAGCAGGACCTCGCCGAGGACCCCACCCTGAAAGAGGACGAGAAGAAGGGTTTCGTGCTGTCGTCCTCGGACGGGCGGGACGAGCCCGAGCCACAGGTGATGGTGGCTGGTGCTACCGCAGACCCGGTCAAGGATTATCTGAAGCAGATCGGCAAGGTCTCGCTGCTCAATGCCGCTCAGGAGGTCGAGCTCGCGAAACGGATCGAGGGCGGCCTGTTCAGCGAGGAGAAGCTCGCCAAGGGCGGGAAGATCTCAGCCAAGCTGTTGGACGAGCTGCATTGGATCGCCGAGGACGGCCAGCGCGCCAAGAACCATCTACTCGAGGCCAACCTTCGCCTTGTCGTCAGCCTGGCCAAGCGCTACACCGGCAGAGGGATGCTGTTCCTGGACCTCATCCAGGAGGGCAACCTCGGTCTGATCCGCGCTGTGGAGAAGTTCGACTACACCAAGGGTTACAAGTTCTCTACCTACGCCACCTGGTGGATCCGGCAGGCCATCACCCGGGCCATGGCCGACCAGGCGCGAACCATCCGTATCCCGGTGCACATGGTCGAGGTCATCAACAAGCTCGCCCGGGTACAGCGACAGATGCTGCAAGACCTCGGGCGCGAGCCGACCCCCGAGGAGCTTGCCACCGAACTGGACATGACCCCGGAGAAGGTCGTGGAGGTGCAGAAGTACGGCCGCGAGCCGATCAGCCTGCACACCCCGCTGGGCGAGGACGGGGACTCCGAGTTCGGTGACCTGATCGAGGACTCCGAGGCCATCGTGCCGGCGGACGCCGTCAGCTTCACCTTGCTGCAGGAGCAGTTGCATGCGGTGCTGGACACGTTGTCGGAACGTGAAGCGGGTGTCGTCTCCATGCGTTTCGGCCTGACCGACGGCCAGCCCAAGACGTTGGACGAGATCGGCAAGGT
>JACCYS010000359.1 GCA_013696365.1 Nocardioidaceae bacterium | reverse complement strand
CGACGACGATGAAGAACGTGAACCAGCCCTGGGCTACCCGGATCTGCCACAGGGTGCCAGGGAAGGTGGCCACCACCTGGGTGAAGATCATGATGGACATGCCATTGCCGATGCCCCGGTCGGTGATCAGCTCACCGAACCACATCACGATCGCGGTGCCGGAGGTCATCGTGATCACGATCAGCACGAACGAGAAGATGCTGTCCTCGTTGTAGAGCAACGCCCGTCCGGTGTCCGCGCCGAACAGCTGCCGGCTGCGAGCCAGCGCCACGATTCCGGTGGCCTGAAGCACCGCAAGCGCCAACGTGAGGTAGCGGGTGTACTGGGTGATCTTCGTCTGACCGGCCTGACCCTCCTTCTTCAGCGTCTCCAGCCGGGGGATCACGACGGTGAGCAACTGCAGGATAATGCTGGCGGTGATGTACGGCATGATGCCGAGGGCGAACACGGTCAGCTGGAGCAGCGCGCCACCGGAGAAAAGGTTGATCAGGCTGAACAGACTCTGGCCTTCGACGGACTGCACCGAGGCCTGCACATTGGCAACGTTGACACCGGGAGCGGGCAGCGTTGACCCGAGCCGGAACAGCGCGACGATGAACAAGACGAACAGCATCTTGCGACGCAGGTCCGGAGTGCGGAACGCGTTGACAAAAGCGCCTAGCACCGGATCCTCCCAGCAGGCCCCCCGCTGGTGCGGAGCCCGGTCGTGTCGAGCAGCAGCCGCGCGGAATCGTTCGCGGCGACCCTAACATCTGGTCCCGAGGGACGTGGCGGGCTCACAGCACAGTGGCAGTGCCCCCAGCGGCCTCGATCTTGGTCCGAGCCGCGGCCGAGTAGGCGTGCACGGCCACCTGGACAGCCACCGAGATGTCGCCGTCTCCCAGCACCTTGACTGGGAGGCCGGGACGCACAGCGCCGCGCGCGGCCAGATCGTCAGCGGTGACGTCCCCACCGTCGGGGTAGAGCTTGGCGAGCCGGTCCAGGTTCACTACCTGGAACTCCACCCGCGAGCGGTTTGTGAAGCCCTTGAGCTTGGGCAGCCGCATGTGTAGCGGCATCTGGCCACCCTCAAAGGAGGCGGGGACCTGCTGACGGGCGCTGGTGCCCTTGGTGCCTCGGCCAGCGGTCTTGCCCTTGCTGGCCTCACCCCGGCCCACCCGGGTCTTGGCAGTCTTGGCGCCCGGGGCGGGGCGCAGATGGTGCAGCTTGAGAGTCATGTCAGTCCACTTCCTCGACCGCGATCAGGTGCGGAACAGTCGCGAGCATGCCGCGAATCTCGGGACGGTCCTCCTTGACCACGACGTCACCGATGCGCTTGAGACCCAGCGTACGCAGCGTTGCGCGCTGGTTCTGCTTGCGCCCGATCCCCGAGCGCACCTGCCTTACCTTGAGTCGGCTCATCACGCCGTCACCTCCGCGCGCGCCCTGAGCAGCGCAGCGGGCGCGACCTGCTCGACAGTCATCCCGCGACGGCTGGCCACTGACTCCGGCGTCTCGAGCCCGCGCAGCGCAGCCTCGGTCGCGTGCACGACATTGATCGCGTTGCTAGACCCGAGGGACTTGCTGAGGATGTCGTGGATGCCGGCGCACTCGAGCACGGCGCGCACCGGTCCGCCAGCGATTACCCCCGTTCCAGGAGCGGCCGGGCGCAACAGCACCACACCGGCGGCCTTCTCACCCTGGATGGGGTGCGGGATCGTGCCCTGGACGCGGGGGACGCGGAAGAAGTTCTTCTTCGCCTCCTCAACGCCCTTGGCAATCGCTGCCGGCACCTCCTTGGCCTTGCCGTAGCCGACGCCGACCGTGCCGTCGCCGTCACCGACGATCACCAGGGCGGTGAAGCTGAACCGCCGGCCACCCTTGACGACCTTGGCCACCCGGTTGATGCCGACAACGCGCTCGATGTAGGCGTTCTTGTCGGCGCCGCCGCGACCGCCGTCACGACCGCCACGACCACCGGCACCGCCACTGCGGCGCTGGGATCCGCTCATCAGATGTCCTCTTTCCTAGTTGCCGTCATCACTGCGCTGCCCATCAGAAGGTCAGCCCGCTCTCGCGTGCACCGTCTGCCAGGGCAGCAACCCGCCCGTGATAGCGGTTGCCGGCCCGGTCGAAGACGACCGACTCGACACCGGCCGACTTGGCCCGGTCGGCCACCAACTCGCCCACTCGACGAGCTTTCACGGTCTTGTCGTCGGACGCCGCCCGCAGATCGGCCTCCATCGAGCTTGCCGAGACCAAGGTGCGGCCCCGCAGGTCGTCAACAATTTGGGCCACGATGTGCCGACTTGACCGGGTCACGACCAGCCGGGGCCGATCGGCGGTGCCAGCGATTTTCTTGCGCCCGCGAACCTGCCGACGGAGCCGATGCGCTGTGCGGCTCGACATGCTCTTGCGTTGCTTCAGTGCGATGGCCATCACTTACCAGCCTTTCCGACCTTGCGTCGGATCTGCTCGCCCGCATAGCGGATGCCCTTGCCCTTGTAGGGCTCGGGACGGCGGAGCTTACGGATGTTGGCGGAGACCTCGCCGACGAGTTGCTTGTCGATGCCGAGCACGGTGAACTTGGTCGGCGACTCCACGGTGAACGTGACCCCGTCGGGGGCGTCGAAGACCACCGGGTGGCTGAACCCAAGATTCAGCTCGATCTGCTGTGGGCCCTTGGAGAGCACCCGATAGCCGACACCGACGATCTCGAGCTTTTTCTCGTAGCCGTTGGTCACGCCGGTGACCATGTTGGCGAGCAAGGTGCGGGATAGCCCATGCAGCGCCTTACTGCGGCGCTCGTCGTCCGGTCGGCGAACCTCCAGGCTGCCGTCGTCGGCTCGCTGGACGACGATCGGCTCGACCACGGTGTGGGCGAGCTCGCCCTTGGGTCCCTTGATGGTGACGTGTTGGCCCTCCAGGCCGACGTCAACTCCGGAGGGAACGGTGACGGGGATCTTTCCGATACGAGACATGTCGATCCTCCTCTCACCAGACGTAGGCGAGGACTTCCCCGCCAACGCCTCGACGGTTGGCCTGCCGGTCGGTGAGCAGGCCGTGGCTGGTGGAGATGATCGCCACGCCCAGCCCGCCGAGCACTCGTGGCAGCTGGGTGTGCTTGGCGTAAACGCGCAGTCCGGGCTTGGAGATGCGCCGCACCCCGGCCAGCGCGCGCTCGCGCTGCTGGCCGTACTTGAGCGTGACGGTCAGCGACTTGCCGACCTCGCCTTCGGTGGGCTGGATGACATTCCAGGAGGAGATGTAGCCCTCCTGCTGGAGAATCTCAGCGACGCCCACCTTGAGCTTGCTGTGCGGCATGGTGACCGCGTCGTGGTATGCCTGGTTGCCGTTGCGCAGCCGCGTGAGCATGTCTGCGATCGGGTCGGTCATGGTCATGGTCGAGTACTACTTTCCCGCCACGGTTTCCGTCGGCCGCCAGCGGCGGCTCGGTGCGGACCTTTGACGATCAGGGGGAAGGTCACCAGCTGCTCTTGGTCACGCCGGGCAGCTCGCCTCGGTGTGCCATCTCGCGAAGGCAAACCCGGCACAGACCGAACTTGCGGTAGACGGCCTTGGGCCGTCCACAACGCTGACAGCGGGTGTAGCCGCGGACCTTGAACTTCGGGGTCTTTGCGGCCTTATGAATCAGGGCGGTCTTTGCCACGGTCAGGACTCCTTGAAGGGGAAGCCGAGTTGCTTGAGCAGGGCGCGGCCCTGTTCGTCGTCCACCGCGGTGGTGACCACCGTGATGTCCATGCCTCGGGTGCGGTCGATCTTGTCCTGGTCGATCTCGTGGAACATGACCTGCTCGGTGAGACCGAAGGTGAAGTTTCCGCGGCCATCGAACTGGCGGGGCGACAACCCACGGAAGTCACGGATCCGTGGCAGCGCGAGTGAGAGCAGGCGGTCCAGGAACTCCCACATACGCTCGCCGCGCAGCGTGGTGTGGCACCCGATCGGCATGCCCTCACGCAGCTTGAACTGAGCGATGGACTTCCGAGCCCGAGTCACCGCCGGCTTCTGGCCGGTGATCGTGGTGAGGTCTCGTACGGCGCCCTCGATCAGCTTGGAGTCGCGCGCCGCCTCGCCGACACCCATGTTGACCACGATCTTCGTCAGCGTCGGGACCTGCATGACGTTGGCGAGCGCGAACTGCTCGCGCAGCGCCGGTGCAACCTCGGCGCGATAGCGTTGCTTCATCCGCGCCGACGGCGCGGATCTCTCGGCTGTTGCCTCAGTGGTGGTCATCAGATCTCCTTGCCGGTGCGCTTGGCGATCCGAACGCTGCGGTGAGCCGAGTACGTGGTGCCGTCGGGTCGCGTCTTGCTGACCTCGTCGCGCCGATACCCGACACGGGTGGGCACTTTGTCCCCATCGACGTCGACGAGCAGCATGACGTTCGAGACGTGTATCGGCGCCTCTTGGGTGACGATGCCGCCGGACGTACCGGAACGGCCGCCCTGCTGCTCGACCCGGGTGTGCCGCTTGACGCGGTTGACGCCTTCGACGAGAACTCGACGCTGCTCGGGGCGTACGCCGATGATCTTGCCTTCGGCGCCCTTGTCCCGGCCAGCAACGACTCGGACCAGGTCGCCCTTCTTGATGCTCAGGTCGTGACTCATCACAACACCTCCGGTGCAAGCGAGATGATCCGCATGAACCGCTTGTCCCGCAGCTCGCGGCCCACCGGGCCGAAGATGCGAGTGCCGCGGGGTTCGCCGTCAATCCTGAGGATCACGGCGGCATTCTCATCGAAACGGATATAACTGCCGTCAGGCCGCCGACGCTCCTTCGCGGTCCGGACGATGACCGCCTTGACGACCTCGCCCTTCTTCACGTTCCCGCCAGGGATGGCGTCCTTGACTGTGGCGACGATGACGTCACCCACTCCTGCGTATCGTCGACCCGACCCGCCGAGCACCCGGATGCACAAGATCTCCTTGGCGCCGGTGTTGTCGGCGACTTTGAGCCGCGACTCCTGCTGAATCACTTGGCCTTCTCCAGGATCTGCACCAGACGCCAGCGCTTCGTCGCCGACAGCGGTCGGGTCTCCATGATCAGCACCCGGTCGCCGGTGCCGCAGTCGTTGCCCTCGTCGTGCACCTTGAGCTTGGAGTTGCGGCGCAACACCTTGCCGTACAGCGCGTGCTTGACGCGGTCCTCGACGCTCACCACGATCGTCTTGTCCATTTTGTCCCCGACCACCAGGCCCTCACGGACCTTGCGGGGGGCGCGCTCGTCAGTAGTGGCGCTCACGGTCTCCTCCTCGGGCCGGTTCTCGACCCCTGCTTGCTCACTCATGCGCTGGTCACCTCGGCTTCGATGATGCCCAGCTCGCGCTCGCGCATGATCGTGTAAATGCGAGCGATGTCCCGGCGGACGCTACGCAGCCGACCGTTGCTCTCCAGCTGACCGGTGGCCGCCTGGAATCGCAGGTTGAACAGCTCCTCTTTGGCCTCGCGCAGCTTGTCCGCCAAGTCATCGGCGTCGAGCGTGCGCAGCTCGGCCGCAGTCGTAGTGGACGCCATCACAACCCCCCTGCTTCCCGGTTGATGAAGCGGCACTTCATCGGCAGCTTGTGCATAGCGCGACGCATCGCCTCGCGCGCGACCAGCTCGTCGACCCCGGACAGCTCGAACATGACCCGGCCTGGCTTGACGTTGGCGATCCACCATTCCGGGGAACCCTTGCCCGACCCCATCCGGGTCTCGGCAGGCTTCTTCGTCAGCGGGCGGTCGGGGTAGACGGTGATCCACACCTTGCCGCCACGCTTGATGTGCCGGGTCATCGCGATTCGCGCGGACTCGATCTGCCGGTTGGTCACGTAGTGACCCTCTACGGCCTGGATGCCGAAGTCGCCGAACGCGAGACTGGTTCCACCCTTGGCCATGCCACGGCGGGTGGGGTGATGTTGTTTGCGGTGCTTGACCCTGCGGGGCATCAACATGTCAGCTCACGCCTCCTTTCCAGGGCTTGCAGCTGCCTCGGCCGCAGCCGGGGCGGCCTCGGCGGCCGGTGCGGCGGCGCTGCCGACGTCGGCGCCAGCG
>JACCYS010000357.1 GCA_013696365.1 Nocardioidaceae bacterium | reverse complement strand
CGCGCACCCAGAGCGCGGCCGTTGCTGATGCCTTCGCGGCGGCCACCGGCCGTGCCACCGAGCTCGTGGACATCACCACCCGCGGCGACGTTGATCGCGCACCGCTGAGCCTGATCGGCGGCACCGGGGTGTTCACCTCGGCATTGCGGTCGGCCTTGTTGGAGCACCGCATCGATGTCGCTGTGCACTCGCTGAAGGACCTCCCGACCGCTGCCGCGGCCGGGCTGTGCCTGGCGGCTGTGCCGACCCGTGAGGATCCCCGCGACGTGCTGGTGGCCCGCGACGGCTGCACCCTCGGTGAGTTGGCGGTGGGCAGCCGGGTCGGCACCGGCTCACCCCGACGAGCCGCGCAGTTGCGCGCTCTGGGCTTGGGGCTGGAGATCGTTGACCTGCGCGGAAACGTGGACAGCCGGCTGCGTCAGGTGCGCGATGGGAGGCTGGACGCCGTCGTGCTCGCCCGGGCGGGACTGGCCAGACTCGAGGTTTTGGACGAGGTCAGCGAGACGATCGACCCACTGCAGATGTTGCCCGCACCGGGCCAGGGTGCACTGGGTGTGGAGTGCCGCGACGGTGATTCGCTGGTCGATGATCTGCGCCAGGTGCTCGACGATCACACCACCCGGATGGCAGTCACCGCTGAGCGCGCCTTTCTCGGTGCGGTCGAGGCTGGCTGCTCGTCGCCGCTAGGCGCGCTGGCCGAGCGGGTTTCGGTCGACCCGGACGGCGACGAGGACACCGACGAGCTGTGGCTCCGTGGTGTCGTCGTCGAGCCGTCCGGCTTCCCGGCCATCCGGTTGTCCACCACCGGCTCACCGCACAAGCCGGAGCAGGTGGGTCACCGGCTGGCCGCCGAGATGCTGACCGAGGGCGCAGGACCGCTGCTCGCCAGCAGGACGGAGTCCGAGCCGTGACCACAGCCCAAACGTCCCCCTCACCGCCGAGCCCCGCGAAGAAGGACCCTGTGAACAGCACTGTCACCACTCGTACGACCAGCACCACCGCACGCCGTGCCCGCCCTGCCGGCCGCCCCGGCAAGGTGTCGTTCGTGGGCACCGGCCCCGGCGACCCGGGGTTGCTCACGGTGCGTGCGGTCGACCTGATTCGCGCCGCGGAGGTCGTGATCATCGAGTCGCCGGCGCATCGCACCCTGGTGGACGCACTCCGCTCGGGTGACTCGTCCGGGCACACCCTTGGAGGCGAGCTCACCGTCGTCGAAGGTGGCATCAACGACGCTGGCGCTGCGTTGACCCACGCCGTTCGTGGTCGGCTGGTGGTCAAGCACGCCCGTGGCGGTGCGCACGTCGTGCGCCTGCTCGCCGGTGATGTGCTGACGCACGGGACCGGCCCGGAGGAGGCCCAGGCGTGTCGCAAAGCCGGGCTTGACGTCGAGGTGATTCCCGGAGTCGCCAGCGCGCTGGCCGTGCCCGCCTACGCCGGGGTGCCGCTGACGACCCGAGGCAGCGAGCGCTTCGGGGTGGTGCGGGTCGACGACAACCGACGGACCGATTGGACCGCCTACGCCGACGACAGCACGCTGGTGTTGTTGGTTGCGGCAAGCGCGGACCTGATGCACACCGCAACCGCTGCTGCGGCCGGTCTGGTCTCGGCTGGGCGCGCCGCCGCCACCGCCGTCTCGGTGACAAGGGGTGGCACCACGACAGCACAGACCACCACTGTCAGCACCCTGGCCGACCTCGGGTCCGACCTGGGCGTGGCGTTGGCGGATGGACCGGATCCGGCGGAGTCCGAGCCGCTGACCGGTGACGTGGTCATCGTCGTTGGGGACAACGTCGAGTTGCGCGAGCAGCTCAGCTGGTACGAGACGAAGCCGCTGTTCGGCTGGCGGGTGCTGGTGCCGCGGACCAAGGAGCAGGCCGGACCGCTGGCGGAGCAGTTGCACGGCCACGGTGCCGTCGCCGAGGAGGTTCCGACGATCTCGGTCGAACCGCCGCGCAACCCTCAACAGATGGACAAGGCGATCCGCGGGCTCGTCGAGGGTCGTTACGAGTGGGTGGCCTTCACCTCGGTGAATGCCGTGCGGGCGGTGCGGGAGAAGTTCGACGAGTACGGGCTGGACGCGCGGGCGTTTTCCGGGCTCAAGGTCGCCGCCGTCGGCGAAGCCACCGCGGACGCGATCCGTACCTGGGGAATCCGGCCCGATCTGGTGCCGTCGGGTGAGCAGTCCGGCCGAGGGTTGCTGGAGGACTGGCCGCCGTTCGACGCGGTGCTGGACCCGATCAACCGGGTGTTCCTGCCACGAGCCGACATCGCGACCGAGACGCTGATGGCGGGGCTGCAAGAGCTCGGCTGGGAGGCCGAGGACGTCACCGCCTACCGCACCGTACGGGCGGCGCCGCCGCCCGCCCCGGTGCGGGAGGCCATCAAGGCTGGCCGCTTCGACGCGGTCGTCTTCACATCGTCGTCCACCGTGCGCAACCTGGTCGGCATCGCCGGCAAGCCGCACCCCAGCACCGTGATCGCCTGCATCGGCCCGGCGACCGCCAAAACCGCCGAGGAGCACGGCCTGCGGGTCGACGTGCTCGCCGAGTTCCCGACGGTCGAGGTGCTCGCAGAGGGCCTGGCCGACTTTGGGGCCCAACGGCGGATGGCGGCGATCGAGGCCGGAGAGCCGGTGACCCGGCCGTCGGAGCGGCGCACCCCGGTCCGACGCAAGGCCACCTGAGCGGTGGGCTTTCCCGAGCATCGGCACCGCCGGCTGCGCGCGTCGCCGGCCGTACGGGGGTTGGTCGCCGAGACCACGCTACGTCCGGGGCAGCTGGTGCTGCCGATGTTCGTGCGCGGGGGTGCCAGCGAGCCGGTGCCCATCACCAGCATGCCGGGCGTCGTCCAGCACAACCGGGAGTCGCTGCGCAAAGCGGTCGCAGACGCCGCCAGGCTCGGTCTCGGTGGGGTGATGCTGTTCGGCGTGCCAAAACACAAAGACGCCGTGGGGTCCGGCGCCACCAACCCGGACGGGGTGCTCAGCGTCGCGATCCGTGATGCCGTTGCCGAGGTCGGCGACGCGCTGGTGGTGATGAGCGACCTGTGCCTCGACGAGTTCACCGATCACGGGCACTGTGGCGTGCTGGACGCCAGCGGGCTCGTCGACAACGACGCGACTCTGGAGCGCTACGCCGAGATGGCGCTGGTGCATGCCGAGGCCGGGGTCCACCAGGTGGGGCCGAGCGGCATGATGGATGGCCAGGTCGCGGCGATTCGTGCGGCGCTCGACGGGGCGGGACACACCGGCACCGGCATCCTGGCGTACGCCGCGAAGTACGCCTCGGCGTTCTACGGCCCGTTCCGCGAGGCGGTCGACAGCTCGCTGGTTGGCGACCGGCGCACCTACCAGCAGGACCCGGCCAACCTGCGCGAGTCGCTGCGCGAGGCCCGCGCGGATGTCGCCGAGGGTGCCGACATCGTGCTGGTCAAGCCCGCCATGGGTTACCTCGACGTCGTCCGCGCCGTGCGCGACGCCGTCGACGTGCCGGTCGCGGCGTACAACGTGTCCGGTGAGTGCGCGATGGTCGAGGCCACCGCGCAGCGCGGCTGGATCGACCGGGAGCGCGCGATCCTGGAGGTGCTCACCGGCATCCGCCGGGCCGGCGCGGACATCGTGCTGACCTACTGGGCCGTCGAGGCGGCCGGGCTGCTCGCCAACCACACACGTGCCTGACTCGACCCTCCCGCGACCCCCGCACGATCCGCGCATTTCGTGCTCCGCAATCCGAAACCCGCAGGCAGCTGGGCCGCATCAGCCTGTGGCTGCGCTCGAAGTCGATGAGCGACGCGCCGGGCCGCGTCGGCATGTCGCCGCATGACAACCGACGAAATGCGCGGATCGTGGCCGGGGGTGAGGTGGGTGCGGGCCACCACCGGATCGCCCTCTCGTGCCGTCGGGGACAATGAGGCGGTGACCGCCGCACCAACCACCGAGCACCCGTACGAGGCACCGGCCTCGGCCGCGCTGATGAACCGCGCCCGCACGGCGATCCCCGGCGGGGTCAACTCGCCGGTCCGCGCCTTTCGGGCCGTCGGCGGCACGCCCCGGTTTGTGGCCGTGGGCCGCGGGCCCTACATCACCGACGCCGACGGCCGGACATACGTCGACCTGGTGTCGTCGTGGGGCGCGCTGCTGCACGGACACGCCCACCCGGCGATCGTCGACGCCGTGCGCAGCACAGCGGCCAACGGAACCTCCTACGGCGCGCCCACCGAGGTCGAGGTGGCGTTGGCTGAGGAGATCATCGCTCGAACGTCGGTCGAGCAGGTGCGGTTGGTGTCGTCAGGTACTGAGGCGACGATGTCTGCGGTGCGGCTGGCGCGCGGCTTCACCGGCCGCGACCTGGTGGTCAAGTTCGCCGGCTGCTACCACGGTCACGTCGACGCTCTGCTGGCATCGGCGGGGTCCGGGGTGGTGACCTTCGGGTTGCCGGGCACCCCAGGGGTGCCAACCGCAGCGACCGCGACGACCATCGTGCTGGCCTACAACGACTCCGACGCTGTCGCGCAGGTCTTCGCCGAGCACGGCGACCGGATCGCCTGCGTCATTACCGAGGCCGCCGCCGGCAACATGGGTGCGGTTCCACCGCTGCCCGGCTTCAACGCCACCCTCGCCGCCACCTGCCGGGCACACGGTGCGCTGCTGATCAGCGACGAGGTGATGACCGGCTTTCGGGTCCATCGGCAGGGCTGGTGGGGTCTCGACGGTGCCGTCGAGGGGTGGGCGCCCGACCTGACCACCTTCGGCAAGGTGATGGGAGGGGGTTTCCCGGCGGCCGCCTTCGGAGGCCGCGCCGAGGTGATGGCGCGGCTCGCACCCGACGGGCCCGTCTATCAAGCCGGCACACTGTCGGGCAACCCCGTCGCGGTGACCGCGGGGCTGACCGCTCTGCAGTTGGCGACCGCCGAGGTGTACGCCGGGCTCGACCGGACGGCCGCCACCATCAAGGCACTCGCCTCGGACGCCCTCACCGCCGCCGGGGTGCCGCACCTGGCGCAGTCAGCCGGCAATATGTTCAGCATCTTCTTCGGCGACCCGTCACGGACCGCCGTGGTCGACTTCACCGGCGCGCAGGACCAGCAGCTGCACCGGTTCAGCGCCTTCTTTCACGCCATGCTGGCGCACGGGGTGTGGCTGCCACCGAGCGCGTACGAGGCGTGGTTCGTGAACGCCGCACTCGATGAGGCTGCCATCGATGCGGTGGCGTCCGCGCTGCCGCACGCAGCCCGCGCCGCTGCCCAGGCGACCCCCGCGGCCGGGAATGGGACGGCGTAGTGAGCGGGCCCGCAGACGACAGGCCCGCCAGCAGCAGCCCTGTTCCCCGCACCGTCGTCCACCTGCTGCGTCACGGTGAGGTGCACAACCCGGCCGGCATCTTGTACGGCCGTCGACCGAACTTCCACCTGTCTGAGCTCGGCGTCACGATGGCCGAGCGCGCGGCCGGCTTCTTCGCCGCCCACAACGTCACCCACCTGGTGTCCTCACCGCTGGAGCGAGCGCAGGAGACGGCGGCGCCGACCGCCGCCGGTCTGGACCTCGAGGTGCACATCGACCAGCGGGTGCTGGAGGCGGGCAACTCGTTCGAGGGTCAGACGTTTGGCGTCGGCGACGGTGCCCTGTGGCACCCGAGCGTGTGGTGGCGGCTGCGCAACCCGTTCCAGCCCTCCTGGGGCGAGCCGTACGCCGAGATCGCCGCCCGCATGCTGGCAGCTGCAGCCGACGCTCGCGACGCCGCGCTGGGCCATGAGGCGGTCATCGTGTCCCACCAGCTGCCGGTGTGGATCGCCCGCTGCGTCGCCGAGGGGCGCCGCTTCGTGCACGACCCCCGACGCCGCCAGTGCGCGCTGGCCAGCGTCACCTCGCTGACCTATGTGGACGACAACATCGAGTCGGTGGCATACAACGAGCCGGCCGCCGACCTGCTGGCTCCGGCCGACGACCAGCAGTTCGGAGCCTGACGGTTTGCTCGGCTCCGGAGCAGACCGACGCGGGCGACGGGTCAGGGCGGCCGCCGCCCTGACCGCCGGTGCCCTGCTGGCTGGCTGCGCTGGCGGCATCTCGTCCGAGCGCGCCGCCGGCGGGTACGTGCGCAGCGACCTCGGCATCACCGTCGTGCCGGCAGCCGAGCGCGCCGACGCGCCCGCCGTGGCAGGCGAGTCCGTCGACGGCGGGCGGGTCGCGCTGTCCGACTACGCCGGCCAGCCCGTCGTACTGAACGTCTGGTTCGCCGACTGCCCGCCGTGTCGGGCAGAGGCCGACGACCTGGTCGAGGCGCAACGCCGGCTGGGCGCCGACCGGGTCGCCTTCCTGGGGGTCAACATCCGCGACGACAGGGACGGTGCGGCCGCCTTCCAGCGGCGCTTCGACATCGACTGGCCCAGCATCTACGACCCGACCAGTGCACAGCTGCTCGGTTTTCGGGACAGCCTGCCCTCGGCGGCGGTGCCGACCACCTGGGTGATCGACTCGCAGGGCCGGGTCGGCGCCCGGGTGGTTGACGAAATCACCTCGCCGGGCACTCTGGTCGACCTGGTCGAGGAGGTCGAGGACAGTGGGTGAGTGGTTCCAGGCCACCGCACTGAGCGGCTCGCTGGTGTTGGCGGTGCCGGTCGCGGTCATCGCCGGGCTGGTGAGCTTCTTCTCCCCGTGTGTGGTGCCTTTGCTGCCCGGCTACGTCTCGTACGTCACCGGGCTGTCCGGCGCGGATCTGGCCGATGGCCGCCGGGGTCGGATGCTGGCTGGCACCGTCCTGTTCGTGCTCGGGTTCTCGTTCGTGTTCGTCTCGCTGGGCACCCTGATGGGGGCGGTGGGCACCTGGTTCCTCAGCAACCAGCGCACCATCAGCGTGGTGCTTGGGGCTGTGGTGGTGGGGATGGGGCTGGCGTTCATGGGGTTGCTTCCCTGGCTGCAGCGCGACCTGCGGGTGCACCGGGTGCCCGACGTCGGGGTGGCAGCCGCCCCGCTGCTCGGCGTGCTGTTTGGCCTGGGCTGGACACCGTGTCTGGGTCCGACACTGACCGCCGTGCTGGCGTTGTCGTTCGACGAGGCCAGCGCCGGGCGGGGTGCGCTGCTGACGCTGTTCTACTGCCTGGGGTTGGGCATCCCGTTCATCGTGGCGGGTCTCGCGTTCCGGCGCATGTTGGGCGCGACCGCGTGGCTGCGCCGCCGCCAGCAGTGGGTGACCCGGCTCGGCGGCCTGATGCTGGTGGCCGTCGGTGTCTTGTTGCTCACCGGCTGGTGGGACCTGTGGGTCGCCTCGCTGCGCGGTTGGATCCCCGGCTTCGAGACGGCGGTCTGAGCGTGAGCGCAGACACCACCGCACCGACCTCGGCCGAGGCTGCGGGCACACCGCCGCCGGGAGGCGGCCGGGTGGAGCCGGACGGGCCCGCACGCCCGCCAGCGTTGTCGCCGCGCGAGCTCGGCCGGTGGGTGTGGCGTCAACTGACGTCGATGCGCACGGCGTTGCTGTTGTTGTTGCTACTGGCGTTGGCCGCCGTCCCCGGGTCGTTGGTGCCACAAGAGGGTGTGGACTCGCTGGCGGTTGCCCGCTTCCAGATCGAGCACCCAGCCCTGACCCCGTGGCTGGAGCGGCTGGGCATGTTCTCGGTCTACGACTCGCCGTGGTTCTCGGCGATCTATCTGCTGCTGTTGGTGTCGCTGATCGGCTGCATCGTGCCGCGCACTGCCGTGTACGCCAGGGCGCTGCGCGCGCGTCCGCCGCGGGCACCGAGCCGGCTGGACCGGCTGCCTGCGTACGCGTCCTTCGAGACCGACGCCGGCGGCGACGTCGACGACACCCTGGAGCAGGCCGCCCTGATGTTGCGGCGCCGTCGCTTCCGGGTCGACGTCGACCCGTCCGACCAGGGCGAGGGCGTGGTCCGCGCCGAGCGCGGCTACCTGCGTGAGGCCGGCAACCTGGTCTTTCACGTCAGCCTGGTCGCCGTCCTCGTGGGGGTCGCTGTCGGCAGCCTCTGGGGGTACCGGGGCAACGCGATCGTGGTCGAGGGCCGCGGCTTCTCCAACACCCTCACGCAGTACGACGAGTTCACCGCCGGCGCGCTGGCCACGCCCTCCTCGCTGCCGCCGTTCACCGTGTCGCTGGAGCAGATGACCGCGGACTTCCAGACCAGCGGACCGCAGGTCGGCCAGCCCAAGCTGTTCGAGGCGACCGGCACCGTCATCGCCGCACCGGGCGAGGGGGCCCGCGACTTCGACATCCGGGTCAACCATCCGCTCGAGGTCGACGGCACCTCGGTGTTCCTGGTTGGCAGCGGCTATGCACCGGTGGTCACCGTGCGCGACGGGGCCGGTGACGTCGTGTCGTCCGGACCGGTGCCGTTTTTGCCGACCGACGCCTCCTACGTGTCCGAGGGGGTGATCAAGGCCCCCGACGCGCAACCGTCCCAGCTGGGCATGGAGGGGTTCTTCCTCCCGACGGCTGGCCGGGACGCCGACGGGGTGCCGATCTCGCTGTTCCCCGAGGCGGCCGACCCGGCGCTGTCGCTGTTCGTGTACTCCGGTGACCTGGGCCTCGACGACGGCGCGCCGCAGTCGGTGTACAGCCTGAACACCGACGACCTGCAGGTCGTGCAGGACGACGACGGCAAGCCCGAGCGGCTGCTGCTGCAGCCCGGCCAGACCGCAGAGTTGCCCGACGGGCTCGGCACGGTGACCTTCGACGGTGTGGCCGAGTTCGCCCGGCTTCAGATCTCCTCGACCCCGCTGGCCTGGCTGCCGCTGACCGGGCTGATCGTAGCCGTCAGCGGGCTGCTCGCCTCGCTGTACGTCCGTCCCCGGCGGGCCTGGGT
>JACCYS010000331.1 GCA_013696365.1 Nocardioidaceae bacterium | reverse complement strand
GCCCCATCTCGGCGAGCGCTGCCACCGTGGTGGCGAGCCCTTCGGCGTCGGCCAGCAGCGGCGAGATGTCCTTGAAGACGATCCCGGTCTTCGGGAAATCGGGGATGTCACGCACCAGTCGGTCGAGTGCGGCGTCCAAGGGCGTCGTCATCAACTGCTCCGTCCATTGTTTTGGCCGCGTTGCGAGCGCGGTTTGCGTTGGGGTTGGCGGCGCCCCTCCGACACGGCCCTGCTGGGCCGGGCCACCCTGGCCGGCGCACCACCAGATGTGACCCGAGTGGCACCACCGCTTGGTTCCCCACCGGTCGCGGCGACGGCGTGCGCTCGCCGCGCCGCGACCCGCTCGGCCTGGCCGCTGACCACCGCCTCGTTCTCCTTGAGGTGCACCGCCAGCGGGGTGGCGATGAAGATGGACGAGTAGGCACCGGCGGTCATGCCGACGAACAGTGCTAGCGCCAGATCTTTCAACGGGCCGGTGCCCAGCACCACCGTGCCGACGATGAGCAGCGCCAAGACTGGCAGCAAAGCAGTGATTGTCGTATTGATCGACCGTACGAGCGTCTGGTTGACGGCCAGGTTGGCGTGCTCGGCGTACGTGCGCGACAGGTTTGTCTGGTAGTTGCGGGTGTTCTCACGGACCTTGTCGAAGACCACCACGGTGTCGTACAGCGAGTAGCCCAAGATGGTGAGCAGGCCGGTGACCGTCGCCGGCGTCACCTCGAAACCCGACCAGGCGTAGACGCCGACAGTGATCAGCACGTCGTGCAGCAACGCCACGATCGCTGCCACCGACATCTTCCACTCACGGAAGTAGCCGGCAATGAACAGCACCACCAGCACCAAGAACACGCCCAACGCGAGCAACGCCCGGTTGAGGATCTGACCTCCGAAGGTCGGTCCGACCCTTTCCTGGCTGACGTCTTGGGCTCCGGCACTCTGCAGCGCAGCCGCGACCTCGTCGGCGGCCGCCTGGTCCAACGGCTGAGTCTGCACCAGCACGGCGTCCGGCCCGGAGGTGGTCACCAGCGGGCTGCCGACGTTGGCGCCGGAGTTGATCGCCGCGTCGCGGAGTGATTCGACGCTCGCGTCGTTCGCCGTGATACTCGCGTTGAACTCCACACCACCCTTGAACTCGATGCCCGGGTCGAGCCCGCGGAAAATCAAGCCGACGGCTGCGGCAACCACGATGAGGGCCGAGACCAGATACCACAGGTTGCGTCGGCCAACGAAGTCGAACGACACCTTGCCGGTGTAGAGTTGCTGTCCGAATGTCGCCATCCTGCTCATGAGCCCACCCCCTGCGGTCGGCGTGCAGACTTGGCGAACTCGGTGACCCGGCGCCCCTCGATACCGAGATGTGCAGCGTCCAGCCCGGACAGCTTGTGCCCCTCACCAAAGAACTTTGTCTTGGCCAGCAGCGTCACCAATGGCTTGGTGAACACGAACACCACGATTACGTCGATCACCGTGGTGAGGCCGAGCGCGAAAGCGAAGCCACGGATCTCGTCGATGGCGAAGGTGTACAGCACCACCGCCGCCAGCAGTGATACCGCGTCTGCGGCCAGGATCGTTGCTCGCGCGCGTCGCCAACCGGCCTCGACCGCCAGCCGCAGCGATTTGCCTTCACGCACCTCGTCCCGCAGCCGCTCGAAGAAGATGATGAACGAGTCGGCGGTGATGCCCACCGCCACAATGAGGCCGGCGATACCGGGCAGGGTCAGGGTGAACCCGACCCCCTTGCCGAGCAGGATCACCAACTCGTAGGTCAAGAACGCCGCGACTCCCAGTGAGGCGATGACAACCAGACCAAGACCGCGGTAGTAGAACATGCAGTAGACCACCACGAGGATGAGCCCGATGATGCCGGCCAGGATCCCCGCCGACAGTTGCGACCCCGCCAGTGTGGGCCCGGCGAGGGTCACACCGTTGATGTCAAAGCTGAGCGGCAGCGCGCCGTACTGCAGCGAGTTGGCCAGCGCGGTGGCGCTTGTCTGGGTGAAGGAGCCGGAGATCTGCGCCTGCCCGTTGCTTATCAGGCTGTTGATCGTTGGCGCGGTTAACACCTGACCGTCGAGCACGATCGCGAAGAGTTTCTCGGTGCCTGCCAGCTCGCGGCTCACATCGGCGAACACGCTGGTCGCTTCGCCATCGAGATCCAGGTTGACCGCCCAGTCCGGTGACTGCGGGAGCAGGCCTGCGGTTGCCTCCTCCAGCGACGTGCCCTCGATGATGGCGGGGCTGAGCAGGTATTTCAGCCCATCCTCGTCACAGGTGATGAGGGCAGCGCCAGAGCGGTCGTCCACCGGTTCGGTGTCGTCCCTGGTGTCGGGGCACGTGTACTGGGTGAACTCGCGCGTGAGCTGGGCGAAGGCGTCGGAGTACTTTGCTGGCGGAGTGCCGGCCAGCGTGGTCTCGACCATCTCGTCGACGCTCATGTCGCTGACCTCGGCACCGCCAGCCGGCTTGTCTGCGCCGCCTCCCTTGTCCTTTTCCGGGTCGGTGTCGGATGTCATCCACGGGCTCAGCACCCGGTTGTTGCTGCCCTGGTCGTTCTTGCCCTTGTCGCCGTTCTTCTCGTCGTTCTTGCCCTTGTCCTTCTTACTGCCGCCACCCGACGTCCCGGTCTCCGGCTGCTGCGCGGTCTCACCCGGAGCCGGACCACCCCAGACCAGCCGGAAGCGCAGCTGGGCAGTGCGGCCGACCTCGTCGACGATGTCGTTACGACGCTCACCGGGGATCTCGACGATGATCTGATCCCCACCGCGGGTGCCTACCTTTGCGGCTGCGACTCCGCTGCCGTTGACCCGCGACGAGATGATCTGCTGCGCCTGGTCGAGCTTCTCTGGGGTGATGCCGTCACCGTCGGCAGACTTCGCCTGCAGCGTGATCCGGGTGCCGCCTTGTAGGTCGAGCCCGAGCCGCGGTGACCAGTCACCGCCGTAGGCGACCAGGCCAAGCAGTATCGCCATCACAGCGGCGAGCATCACCAGGACGCGGCCAGGTCGGCTCGCGTTTGTCGCCACTCAGATCTCTCCCGTAGTCAGTCGCACACATCTCATGACCGAGGGTCGTCCCCGGAGTCGCTAGCCGTCGATCCGCCACCGAGCTGTCCCTCGCTGCCCCCGTTGTCCGGCGGAACGATCTTCGCGATCGCCTGCCGGTGCACGGTCAGCAGCACCCCGGGGGCCGCCTCAACCTCGAGCGACTCGTCGTCGAGCGCCCGCACAAAACCGAAGATGCCACTTGTCAGCATGACCTTGTCGCCCAGTGCCAACCTCTGCTGCAACTCGGCCGCGTCTCGCTGTCGACGGCGCGCCGGCCGCAGAACGAGGAACCAGAAGACCACAACGATCAGCAGCAGGGGAAGTATCCCCGAGATCTGCTCGGCGTTCACCACTGCTCCTGGCCTAGACGACTGGATATTGGGCCGGTGACAATGTCACGGCCAACGGCGGAGTCTAGCCGCTGGTGGGGCTACTCCCCCCGGCTGCATCGTTGTCCCACAACCCACCGAGCCCAACAGGGTCGTTGAGCGCGGTCTGCGGCGGTGTCAGACCAAGGTGACGCCAGGTGCCGGCGGTTGCCACCCGACCGCGCGGCGTGCGAGCCAACAGGCCGGCGCGGACCAAGAACGGCTCTGCCACCTCCTCGACCGTCTCGCGCTCCTCGCCGACGGCAACCGCCAGCGTGCCGAGCCCTACGGGCCCGCCGCCGAAGCGCCGGCACAGCGCATCCAGCACCGATCGATCCAGACGGTCCAGTCCCTGCTCGTCAACCTCGTACAGCTCGAGGGCGGCACGGGCGACAGCCGCATCGACAACACCGCTGGCCCGTACCTCGGAAAAGTCGCGCACCCGACGCAGCAGCCGGTTGGCGATCCGCGGGGTGCCACGCGACCGGGACGCGATCTCGCTCGCGCCAGCCGTGCGCAGATCGATGGTCAGCAGCCGGGCCGAGCGGTGCACAATCGCGGCCAGCTCGTCATCGGTGTAGAAGTCGAGCTGGGCGGTGAAGCCGAAGCGGTCTCGTAGCGGTCCGGGCAACAACCCGGCCCTGGTCGTCGCGCCGACCATCGTGAACGGTGGGATCTCCAGCGGGATGGCGGTCGCCCCCGGGCCCTTGCCGACAATCACGTCGACTCGGAAATCCTCCATCGCCAGATACAGCATCTCTTCTGCCGCCCGCGCCATCCGGTGCACCTCATCGACGAACAGCACCTCACCCTCGGCGACGCCGGACAGGATCGCCGCCAGGTCACCCGCGTGCTGCAGCGCCGGACCGCTGGTGATGCGCAGCGTTGTGCCCATCTCGGCGGCGATGATCATCGCCAGGGTGGTCTTGCCCAGGCCGGGTGGGCCGGACAACAGCACGTGATCCGGAGTGCGCCCACGCCCGCGCGCAGCCTGCAACACCAGCGCCAACTGCTCTCGCACACGGGTCTGCCCGATGACATCGTCGAGACAGCGTGGGCGCAGCGCCGAATCCTCTACTCGATCCTCGACCGTCGCCAAAGGCGTCACCGCCTCGCGTGCCTCGTCCGCCATGGACATTGTCACCTCCTGCCCGCTCAGGCCCGCGACAACGTACGCAGGGCCGCCCGCATGAGGACTGCGATGTCGACGCTGCCGGCGGCGGTCTGCTCCTCGGCAAGCTCTGACACCGCGTCGACGGCGGATTCGGCCTCGCGGGTCTGCCAACCAAGTCCGACCAGCCCACCGTGTACTTGCGAACGCCAGCCCGCCGCGGTCTGCCGGTCACGACCGGGCGTGCCGCCGCTGCCGTGACCGACCGGGCCAGCTGGGCGGGCCGGTGCACCGAGCCTGTCCTTGAGCTCGAGGACGATCCGTTGCGCTCCCTTGCGACCGATGCCGGGGACCAGGGTAAGACTGGCCAGGTCCTCGGCGGCGACCGCCTGCCGCAGGTGGTCGGGGGGATGCACGGCGAGCATCGCCTGCGCAAGCTTGGGGCCAACACCACTGGCGGTCTGCAACAACTCGAAGACCGCCCGTTCGTCGTCATCGGAGAAACCAAACAAGGTCAACGAGTCCTCACGTACGACCAGCGAGGTGGCCACCGTGGCCTCGTGACCGAGCCGCAGCTCAGCGAGCGTTCCAGGTCCACACTGCACCTGAATGCCGACGCCGCCGACCTCGATCACCGCGGTGGACGGCGTCAGTGCCAGGACCCGGCCACGCACCGAAGCGATCACCGTGACCCGCCGCGAGCCATCTGGGCGTGGGCTTGGGCGAGCCTGCTTTGCGCGGCGCCGCGCCACACGTGACACACCGCGAGCGCAAGGGCGTCTGCCGCATCTGCCGGACTCGGCGGGTCGGACATGCGCAGCACTCGGGTCACCATCGCCGTCAGCTGAACCTTGTCGGCGCGCCCGTTGCCGGTGACGGCGGCCTTGACCTCACTGGGTGTGTAGGTGGCCACCGGCAGGCCGCTCAGTGCGGCAGCGGCCAGCACCACGCCGCTGGCCTGGGCGGTGCCCATGACTGTGCGGACGTTGTGCTGACTGAACACGCGCTCAACGGCCACCGCGTCTGGAGAGTACGTCTCGATCCATCGCAGCACCCCCAGATGTACCGCCAGCAGGCGCTGATCGAGCGGGGCATCAGGGGAGCTGCGCACCACGTCTACGGCAACCGAACGCAGCCCACGCCCTGATTCGCCATCCACGACACCCAGCCCGCACCGGGTCAGGCCGGGATCGACACCCAACACCCGCACGTGCGTCACCGTCCTCGCGCTAGAACACCTGTTCGACGTCGAACGTACGCGGTGGTGGCGACAGTTGAGAGCCGACGCGCCGAGCGGGGGCCAAGCCGCGGAGGATGTGGCCATGTCCCCCGGCCACTCCCTCCGCGTCCCCGGATAGCCCGGCCCCCGCCCTGACACGAGATGAGGAGTGCGCTGACTGTGCGGTGATACGTCCACTGATGAGAACATCAGCCGGCTGCTGCGAGCCAGGCGCTCAACTGTTGCTCGAGGAAACTGTCTGGCGGTTGGCTGCCCGGTCCGAGAACGCCCGGCGGAGCGTGGATGCGGCAGCAACCCGTGGGCAACGTCCAGCCGACATCCGGCGCATGGACCCGAAGATGATCAAGCCCATCACCGATCACGAGCGGCGGCAATGCGGTGACGCTGACTCGCGGGTGGTCCTTGAGCACGTGTGCGAGTTTTCCCAAACTCTGCGCGTTGGCCGCGGTGGTAGGTCCGCCGTCTTGGAAGTCGACGATGTGGTCGACATCGACTATCCGTCCACCGGCGACGCGACAGCTCTGATCTCGGGTGACGACGAACTGGCGCAGACCACCGGTGAAGAACCGCGCGTTCGAGCCCATCGCGAGCAGCCGTCCGTCAACCGGGTCAGCGAACAGGGCGCGCAGTGCCGTCCGTGAGCCGTTGCTGTCCGCACCGTCTACGATGTCGCGGACAACAGCAGCCGGGACAGCCCCATAGCCACGCAGGAGTCCCGGCTGATCGTCTAAGCCCAGCAGCGTTGCGGCGGATATCACCACCTGCACCTCGACGTCGGCCATCAACGGTCGCGGCAGCGCTCGCGCCGGGCCAGCCACCGGGCTGGCCGGCTGCTGGCAGCGTGGAACCTGCTCAGCCAGGTCGTCCGTGAGCAGGTCGTCCGTAGGCAGCGCGTCCGTGGGCAGGGCGTCCCAGGCGGGGTCACAGGCATCCGGCTCCGGCTCGAATGCTGGCGGCTCGGGGCCAACCCAGGGCTCCCACCCGTCGCGCGAGCGCCAGTGACTCGGAGCGGAGGCAGCCGGCGGCGCCGCCTCGTTGCCCGTCATCCACTCAACGAATAGGTCGGCTCGCAGGGTATCGAGATCGCGGGGGTCGCCGTGCTGGCGCATCGCCCTGGCTGTGCGGTCCAGCACCTCGTGCACAGCCCAGGCCTCCTCCGCGCGGACGGTCGCATACACCCCGGCAACCCCGTCGCGCGGATCCCCCATCCGTACGCTTCGGGTACGCCGAGCCGCGGCCGCCCGCTTGGCAGCCGTTTGCGAGTCGGCGGCAAGCACCCGTCGCTCGGCGGCCTTGCCGACCTGGGCAGGAGTCAGCCGGGTGTGAGTCACATCGGCGGCCAACTCGTGATCCACCCGCCGCCGCTCGGCGGCGTCAAGCACGTCGGTGGCCTCAAGGACGCGACGCAGGGCAGCCATGGACAGCCGCCCGGTACCGACCAGAGCGAGCAACTGGGGGTGGTCGTGCACGGCGCGACCAGCCGAATGCAACCGACACTGCGCCGTCATGGTGGCCACGGCCAGGGTGGCCGCGACCTCCGCCCCCGTGGTTCGACCCACAAGCCCGCGGTCACAACTCTCGGCGCGGTCCGTGGCCTCGCGAGTCTCACGGAACGCGGCCAGATCGTAAGCCTGGGCCGCCTGCGCAGCGTCTGCAAGCCGTTCGTGGGCGGCGATCCGGCGCACCAGTCGCTCGGCAGACGGCTCGGCGGGCTGTCGCACCGACCCGACCAGCGCAGCCAACTCACGTCGATCGCAGCCGACCACGTCGGTGAACGCATCGAGCAGGGTGTCCAACATGCACCTATTGCACCACCCGCCACCGACAGTCCGGCCGCACAATCAGCCGCGGGGAGCCTCCCGGTGAGGCAGGGTCAGCTCAGCTCAGCCATGACCTCATCGGAGGCGTCGAAGTTGGCGAAGACGTTCTGCACATCCTCAGAGTCCTCGAGCGCATCGATCAGCCGCAGCACACGGTCGGCGCCCGGTGCGTCCACCTCCACGGTGACGGACGGCACGAAGGACGCCTCGGCAGACTCATAGTCCAACCCGGCGCCCTGCAACGCGGTGCGGACTGCCACCAAGTCCGTTGGCTCACAGATGACCTCGAACGACTCGCCGATGTCGGTGACGTCCTCGGCGCCCGCGTCCAGAACCGCGACGAGCACGTCGTCCTCAGACAGCCGCCGGTTGTCCTGCGCAATCGGCACGATCACGACGCCCTTACGGGTGAACATGTACGCCACCGAGCCAGCGTCCGCCATCGACCCGCCGTTGCGCGTCATCGCCGTGCGCACGTCACCGGCGGCGCGGTTGCGGTTGTCGGTGAGGCACTCGACCAGCAGCGCAACCCCGCCGGGGGCGTACCCCTCGTACATGATCGTCTGCCAATCGGCGCCGCCTGCCTCGGCACCGGATCCGCGCTTGACCGCTCGGTCGATGTTGTCGTTGGGCACCGACGACTTCTT
>JACCYS010000328.1 GCA_013696365.1 Nocardioidaceae bacterium | reverse complement strand
GGGGTGAACGCCGTCGACTCCGGTCAGGCCGAGGCCGCACGTTCGGTCGGCATGGCGTTCGGCCAGTCACTGCGTCTCATCGTCCTGCCGCAGGCGTTCCGGGCCGTGATCCCCCCGCTGGCCAGTGTGTTCATTGCGCTCGCCAAGAACACCTCACTCGTCGCCGGCTTCGGGATCGCCGACGCCACCTACCGAATGCGGGGCCTCATCAACAACAACCCCGGTGACGTCTATGCGATCTTCGTCGGCGTCGCCCTCGGCTATGTGCTGATCGTCGCCGTCATCTCGCTCGCGGCACGCGGTCTCGAGCGCCAGCTGGAGGTGGCGAGATGAGTAGCGTGCTGTTCGACGTCCCCGGTCCCGAGGGGCTGCGCCGGCAACGGCGAGCCAGCGTCATCACCATCGTGGTCTTGGTGCTGCTGGCCGCGTTGACGCTCTACAAGCTGCAGGCCGAGGGCCAGCTCGACGGGGAGCTCTGGGAACCGTTCGTCACACCCATCTACATCCAGGCGCTGCTGGAGGCGGCTCTCACCACGCTCCAGGTCGCCGTGGTCGCCATTGCACTGTCAGTGCTTTTCGGCGCCCTGTTCGCCAGCGGACGGCTCTCTGACCATGCCTGGCTACGGTGGCCGGCCACGGTGGTCGTGGAGTTCTTTCGCGCCGTTCCGGTGCTGATGATGATCCTGGCGATCTCGTTGATCTACAGCGAGGTCATCGGCAAGTTCTGGTCGCTCGTCATCGGGCTGACGCTCTACAACGGATCGGTGCTCGCCGAGGTCTTCCGCGCAGGCATCAACGCCGTGCCACGAGGTCAGTTGGAGGCTTCGTATGCTCTGGGCCTGCACAAGGGCCAGGTCATGCAGCTGATCCTGCTGCCGCAGGCGGTGAAGATCATGCTGCCGGCCATCATCAGCCAGAGTGTGGTCACGCTCAAGGACACCTCGCTCGGCTACGTGATCCCCTACGAGGAGCTAACCAACGTCGGGCGTGCGATCTCCATCGAGTTCACCAACATCTTGCCGGTGGCCATCGTGCTGGCGGCGATGTTCATCGCGGTGAACTACTCGCTGTCACGCTTCGCCACGTGGCTCGAACAGCGCATGGGGCGGGCGACCGGCTCGCAAGCCGAACTCAACGTGGGAGCCTGACCCTCACCTCTCAGCGGGCGGTCTCGGTGGCCCGCGACTCGCGGACGACGGTCACCTTGATCTGACCTGGATAGGTCAGATCCTGCTCGACCTGCTTGGCGATGTCACGGGCCAGCACTTGCGCCTGCAGATCGTCCACCTCGAGCGGATAGACCATCACGCGAAGCTCCCGGCCAGCCTGCATGGCGAACACCTTGGCGACCCCCGGCTTGTCGTTGGCGATCGCCTCCAAGGAGGTCAGCCGCTGCACGTATGCCTCCATCGACTCGCGGCGGGCACCGGGTCGGCTGCCGCTGATCGCGTCGGCAGCCTGGGTGAGCACGGCTTCGGCAGTTCGTGGGGGCACCTCGTTGTGGTGCGCCTCGATGGCGTGCACCACATCGGCGGACTCGCCGTGCCGTTTGGCCAGCTCGGCGCCGACCAATGCATGGCTGCCTTCAGACTCGTGGGTCAGCGCCTTGCCGATGTCGTGCAGCAGCGCGGCTCGTGCGCAGACAGCCGGGTCCAGGCCCAGCTCGGCAGCCATCATTCGGGCAAGATGCGAGCACTCCAGCAGATGCGCGAGGACGTTCTGCCCGTACGACGTGCGATAGCGCAACTGCCCCAGGGTGCGCACAAGCTCAGGGTGCAGGTCGGTGATGCCGACCTCAGTGGTGGCGTCCTCGCCCGCGCGCAGGCAGAGCCGCTCGACCTCACGCAGGCTACGCGAGTAGACCTCTTCGATGCGGGTGGGGTGGATGCGTCCGTCGCTGACCAGATCGCGCAGCGCGACCCGGGCCACCTCACGCCGGACCGGATCGAAGCAGCTCACCAGCACCGCGTCGGGGGTGTTGTCGATGATGACGTTGGCACCGGTGATCTGCTCGAAGGCGCGGACGTTGCGGCCCTCGCGACCGATGATGCGGCCCTTCATGTCCTCGCTGGGTAAGGACACGACGCTGACGACCGACTCCGTGGTCTGCTGCGAAGCAAGCCGCTGGATGGCAGAGGTGAGAATGCGGCGGGCACGTGCCTCACCGTCCTCTTGGGCCTCGCGTTCCAGCTCGCGCACGGTGTGTGCGGCGGCGAGCTTGGCCTCGTGCTCCAAGCCCGCCTGGAGCTCAGATCGGGCGGCCGCCGTGTCCATGCCGGCCACCCGTTCAAGCTCGGTGCGGCGAGCGGTGTCCAGGTCGGCAAGCGCCACCCGTCGACGCTCAAGCTCGTCGTCATGCTCGGCCAACTCGTGGCCCCGGTCGTCGAGCTGGCGAGCCTCGGCATCCAGTCGGTCTTCCCGCTCGGCCAGGCGAAGCTCGCGCCGTTCGATCTCGTCGCGTAACCGCGCCACCTCGGCACGCTGCCGCTCCAGCTCAAGGTCGACAATTGCCTCGCTGAGCGTTCCCGCGGCCTCCTGCTGTGCAGGGTCAGTAGGCCCAGCCGACGGTGGCAGCCGACGCATGAGGACAACAAGCGCCCCGACGACCACGGCCGTCAGGGCAATCATCAAGACCAGAGGAAGAGTCTGCGCTGCACTACCCGACACCACCGCGCCTCCCTCGGTCGTGCTCCGCCTGCAACGGAGTCAGCGAAGGGGCCGACGCCTCGAGCGTGCCATAGCCACATACGCCAGCCAATCCATGACTGGTTACCTAAGCCGCCCGCGCAGGCGGGCCGCGATCATCGTCGGTCATCAATGCCGTCAGGCGGCTCACGGTCCCTTCGTGCTCTCACGGTATGGGGGCCATCACTGCTGGTCAAGCGACGTGTCCGTTGCCACGGCGTTAGCCACATGCTCGTCATCTGTCGCGTCGCCACCCCGATTTGCCAGTGCCTCGCGGACGACGGGCACTGCCACGCCCGCCCCGTAACCCTTGCGCGCCAGCATCCCCAGCAGCCGCCGTTGAGCGGTGATGCTGGTGAGCCGGCTCATCCCGGGCAGCCTCCGGCAGACCAACTCGGCAGCTGCCGATCGCTCGTCCTGCTCACCCACGTCGTTCAAGGCGGTGCGGGCCACCTCGTCGTCGATGCCCTTGCGGCGCAATTCGTGTGCGAGAGCACGACGCCCGAGACCGCGCCCCCGGTGACGTGTCTGCACCCAGGCGACAGCGAACGCATCGTCATCGACCAGGCCGACCTCCTCGAAGCGGTCGAGGACTCGGCCGGACACGTCGTCGGCCACGCCCTTGCGCGCCAGCGTGCTGGCCAACTCTGCGCGGCTGCGCGGCTGATCAGTGAGCCGACGTAACAAGATCTGGCGCGCCACTTGCTCGGGGTCTTCTGCCGGGTCGTCCCCAGGATAACGCCTCACGAGTGCGACCGTGCCCGGACGGCTCAGAAGTTGACGACGGCCGGCTCGGTGACTGCAACCGGCGGCCCGGCACCATCAGGTGCCGGCTCGTCCACCTTGGCGCCGACGCCATACTTCTCTTTGATGCGCTTCTCCAGCTCGTCCGCGAGGTCGGGGTTGTCGCGCAGGAACGTCCGAGCGTTCTCTTTGCCTTGACCGAGCTGGTCGCCCTCGTAGGTGTACCAGGCGCCCGCCTTGCGGACGAGCCCTGCATCCACACCGATGTCGATCAGCCCACCCTCGCGGCTGATGCCCTGGCCGTACATGATGTCGAACTCGGCCTGCTTGAACGGCGGAGCCATCTTGTTCTTCACCACCTTGCACCGAGTGCGGTTACCCACCATCTCGGTGCCGTCCTTGAGGGTCTCGATGCGGCGTACGTCGAGCCGGATCGAGGAATAGAACTTGAGTGCGCGACCGCCGGTCGTCGTCTCGGGAGACCCGAACATCACACCGATCTTTTCGCGCAACTGGTTGATGAAGATGGCGGTGGTGCCGGCGCCGCTGAGCGCGCCGGTGATCTTGCGCAGCGCCTGGCTCATCAGCCGAGCCTGAAGGCCGACGTGGCTGTCGCCCATCTCGCCGTCGATCTCCGCGCGCGGCACCAGAGCGGCCACCGAGTCGATAACGATGACGTCCAGCGCGCCGGAGCGAATCAGCATGTCAGCGATCTCGAGCGCCTGCTCGCCGGTGTCGGGCTGCGAGACCAGCAGGGCGTCGGTATCGACGCCCAGGCGCTTGGCATACTCGGGATCGAGTGCATGCTCGGCGTCGATGAACGCAGCGATGCCGCCCTGGCGCTGGGCACTGGCCACCGCGTGCAGTGCAACGGTCGTCTTGCCGGACGATTCGGGGCCATAGATTTCGACCACCCGGCCGCGCGGAAGTCCGCCGATGCCGAGGGCGACGTCGAGGCCGATGGAGCCGGTCGGGATGACCTCGACCGGAGCCCGGACGTCATCGCCCAGTCGCATGACCGAGCCCTTGCCGAACTGTCGGTCGATCTGTGCAAGCGCAGTGTCGAGTGCCTTGTCGCGGTCTCCAGCGGCCATTGCCCCACCTTGGGTCGTGTCGGACGGTGTCTGTTGTCTGGTCCATGTTCCAGGGGCGGGTCGCCCCTCGCCACAGAATCTAGGTGCCGCCACCGACAACGCCGCGTGCAAACTGCTTCCCGGTGGACGACGGCCAGCCTCGGCGACGTCTGTGGACACGCTAGACCGAACACCTGTTCGACTGGAGGCGACACGCCGATCCAGCCGTTCACAACGTCGGAAGATCACCGGGCCGCAGGCCGCGCGACTGAAACCGCAGCCGCGAAACGGCCCTCCGGAGCGATGCGCGACACGTGCTCGGCGTCCTCCCAGGTGTCGACGTCACGCAGCGGCGACAAGGTGCTCACCTCGACACCCAACCCCACCAGCGCTGCGGTGGTGAGCGCACCGGTGTCGGGGCGTGACATCGGTACGGCACGCAGGGCCTGCGCCCAGGCCGCGTCCCGAACGGCCAACGCCCACCAGCCGCCGTCCTCGGCCGGCCCGAGCACCGCATCACAGGTGGCGGCTGCCCGAAGCGAGTCCGACAGCAGGGCGGCGGTCAGCTGGGGGGTGTCCATGCCGACCTGCAGGATCGGGTCGCCGGGCCCGAGCAGGGCGCGCGCGTCGGCATGCGCTGCGGCGAGCCGGTCGGCGAACCCATCGCCACGCTGGGCGAAGACCTCGGCGCCCTTGAGCGCCGCCGCCACCTCGACGGGTCGTGCGGCCGCGGACAGCTCGCCGATCAGGGCCACCAGCAGCTGGGCACCACTGGACCGCACGGCAGTGAGCACGTCGAGCAGTGCAGCGGCCGCGATATCGGCCGCCGCGTCGGGCCCGACGCGGCGCGCGAGCCGGGTTTTTGCCAGCCCCGGCAC
>JACCYS010000315.1 GCA_013696365.1 Nocardioidaceae bacterium | reverse complement strand
GCCCTCTGCGAGCGATTGGCTCAATTCGCGACGGGCACCGTGATCGGCGAGCAGCCGGTCACCGAACGGTCGCTCGATAGTCGCCGCCAACGTCCACGGCCCCGCCACCTGCACCTTCACGGCACCCACCCACCCCTGGGTGTGTTCCTCCAGCGCATCCAGATCCTGGGCCAGCAGCGAGCGGGCCTGGCGCTGCTCATGGCCACCGCCGGCTGCGCTCACTCCCCCGCCGGTGAGTCGCCAACCGGCTGGCTGCAGGTCGGCGGCGAGGTCGACAAGCAAGCCGACCCCCCGGCCGGTGATGCTTGCCGGGGCGCCCCTGGCAGGCAGCTCCGGCAGATGGATGAGATCGGCACCAGCGTCCGCGGCGACGTCCACGACCAGCCGCACCGCGGCGCGGATGTCTGCGCCGGGCAGCGAGCCCACTCCAGTCGCCTGCGCGGTCACCCGGTGCTCAAAGCCGACACCCCGCAGGCCGTCGCCCCGTGCGCTGTCGCCCCGTGGGTGCGCGCGATGGTGGCGCTGCCGATGACGCGGGTGCCGGCGTAGGCAACGACGGCCTGACCAGATGCGATGCCGTGGACGGCGGTGTCCAACAGCACCCGTACCTCACCCGGCTCATCGAGAATCTCCAGCCGTGCGGACACCGGCTGGCCGTGTGCGCGCAGTTGCACGCTGCAGCTCAGCGACCCGGCCGCACGGGTCGGCGCCGGGCCGCACCAGCGGGCGGACGACGCCTCAACGGCCCTGACGGCCAGCTCGTCGTGCGTACCGACGGTGACCGTGCCGGACACCGGCTCGATGTCCAGCACAAAGCGCGGGCGGCCGTCCGCCGCAGGGGTGCCGATCCGCAGGCCGCGGCGCTGCCCGATGGTGTAGCCGTAAGCCCCGTCGTGGACCGCCAACTGCCGACCCGACCGGTCGACAACCGCACCCGGGCGGTCCCCGATCCGGTCGCGCAAGAAGCCGGCGGTGTTCCCGTCGGCGATGAAGCAGATGTCGTGGCTGTCGGGCTTGTCGGCCACTGATAGCCCGCGCCGCGCCGCCTCGACCCGCACCTCGTCCTTGGCGGTGTCCCCGAGCGGAAAGAGCGCATGCGCAAGCTGCTCGGCGGTCAGCACCCCGAGCACATACGACTGATCCTTGGCCGGGTCGACGGCGCGATGCAGCTCGCGGCCATCGGGTCCGTCGACGAGCTGCGCGTAGTGCCCGGTCGCCACGGCGTCGAAGCCCAACGCCAGTGCCCGGTCGAGCACCGCCGCGAACTTGATCTTCTCGTTGCACCGCAGACACGGGTTAGGGGTACGCCCGGCTGCGTACTCATCGACGAAGTCGTCGACCACGTCGGCGTGGAAGCGCTCGGACATGTCCCAGACGTAGAACGGGATGCCCAGCACATCGGCGGCGCGGCGGGCATCACCGGCATCCTCGACGGTGCAGCAGCCGCGAGCGCCACTGCGGTAGGACTGCGGATTTCGCGACAACGCCAGATGGATGCCGGTCACATCGTGCCCAGCGTCGACGGCTCGGGCCGCAGCGACAGCGGAGTCGACCCCGCCGGACATGGCCGCAAGCACCCGCATGCTCAACGCCTCCCCGCTGCTGCGGCCAGGCCGGCGGTGCGAGCTCGCTCGACGACCGGGCCGATGGCGGTGACAGCGGCGTCGACGTCGTCTTGCGTCGAGTCGTGACCCAGGCTGAAGCGCAGCGAGCCGCGAGCCGCCGCGTCGTCTGCTCCCATCGCCAGCAGCACGTGACTGGGCTGCGGAACTCCCGCCGTGCAGGCGGAGCCGGTTGAGCACTCAATGCCTTGCGCGTCTAGCAGCATCAGCAGCGCGTCCCCGTCGCAGCCAGGAAAGGTCAGGTGGGCGATGCCAGGCGCGCGGGCGTCCTCGCCCGCGCCGGCCGTCGGTCCGTTGAGCACCGCGTCGGGGACGGCCGCCCGGATGCCGGTGACGAGGCTGTCGCGCAGCCGTCGCAGCTGCGGAGCCTGGGTTGGTCGTCTCTGCACGGCCTGCTCGACAGCCACCGCAAAGGCCCGGATGCCGGCGACGTCGGCGGTCCCGGAGCGCAAGTCCCGCTCCTGGCCGCCGCCGTGCAGCAGCGGCACCAGGTCGAGCTCGCGGCGCACCAGCAATGCGCCGACGCCCTGCGGCCCGCCCACCTTGTGCCCGCTGATGCTGATCGCGTCTATCTCAAGGGCGGCGAGGTCGACCGGCAGGTGACCCACCGTCTGAACCGCGTCGGTGTGCACCGGCACCCCGTAGGCGTGTGCAAGGGCGGTGACCTCGCCCAGCGGATGCACAGTGCCGACCTCGTTGTTCACCCACATGCATGACAGCAACGCCACCGCACCAGGGTCGCGTTCGAGCACCGCGTTCAGCGCATCGAGGCGCACCGCACCGACAGCGTCCACGGGCAGCAGGTTGACCTCGGCGCCCTCATGCCGCGCCAGCCAGTCGACCGGGTCGAGCACGGCGTGGTGTTCGACGGCCGTGGTCAACACGCGACGGCGACCGCCGCGGGCCCAAAACAGCCCCTTGATGGCAAGGTTGTCCGCCTCGGTGCCACCAGCGGTGAAGACCACCTCGCTGGGGCGGGCTCCCAGTGCCCCGGCGACCTGCTCGCGTGCCTCCTCGACCAGCCGCCGGGCGCGCCGCCCGGACGCATGCAGCGACGACGCGTTGCCGACATCGCCGAGTCGCGCACGCATCTCGTCCACGGCGGCGGCGACCATCGGGGTGGTCGCCGCGTGGTCGAGGTAGTGGGCGCGCCCCGGGCTGAGTGCGGACATCGCCGCCCATGCTACGGCGACCCGGTTCGCTCACGTGCCGGACGACCCCCATGACCAGGCCTGGCGCAGCGACGTCGAGGGATCCGGGGTGGTCTTTCGGCTGGCCGACCCCGATGGGCAGCTATCCGGTGTGCGGCTGTGGGAGCAGCTCGGGCTGCCCGGCGAGTCCCTCGACTTCGCCAGGGTCGAGGGCGATGGGAGCAGCGTCTGGCCCGTCCGAGCGTCCACCGGATGGAGTACCTGTTCGCGGTTCGCGACGCCGACGGTGGTGAGCGCACCGTTGTCGACCCCACCAACCCGGCGCGGGTCGCTGGCGCGTCCGGTGACCACTCGGTGCGCGAGCTGCCCGGTTACAGTCCGCCGCGCTGGCTACAGGTCTCCCCGGTCCCGTCGACGTGCAGCCCGCTGCCGGTGATCGGGACCGCGGTCGATGACGTGGACGTGACCGTGCGGGCACCCGCCCACGCCGAGCCGGCCGAGACGCTGCCGCTGATCGTCGCCCACGACGGCCCCGAGCTCAGCTCGTACGCGGCGCTGGACCGCCTCGTGGGCGCAGGCATCGCCACCGATGAGCTGCCCCGGATGCGGTTGGCGTTGCTCGGGCCAGGCAAGCGCGACGTGTGGTACTCCGCCAACGCAGACTACGCCCGTGCTCTGGTCGCCGAGGTGCTGCCGACGGTGCGCGCGGCCCAACCGGCCACGGCCGACATGGTCGGGCTCGGCGCCAGCCTCGGTGGTCTCGCGATGCTGCGGCTCGGGCTGAAGATCCCGCGCATGGTGCTGGTGCCCTACAAGAAACCGGTCGACAACGTGCGCTGGCCCTACACCTTGGGCGCTACAACGAGCCCTTCGACCTCGACCGGATCGCCGAGGACGTCGGTTACCCGATGTACGCACGAGCAGGAGCGGTTCATGGCGCAGCGCTCCCCCCGCCTGGTCAGGGTGGTTCGCTGCCCCAGCCGAGCACGGGTGGGGGCAGCGACTGGTAGCGGTGGCCGGTGGGGGTGATCCAGATGGTGCTTTGGGCGGTGCCGGTG
>JACCYS010000125.1 GCA_013696365.1 Nocardioidaceae bacterium | reverse complement strand
TGAAGAAGCCGAGGGCGATGAGGAGGGGTTCCGTGGTCAGAGCCGGCGCGGTGACAATGAGAGCGCCACCCAGGATGCCGAGGGCCAGGGTGCGGGCGCGCCCAAGGCGCTGCTCGACCCTTTCGGCGATGAGGGCGCCGACCAGGCTGCCGCCGGCGATGGTCGCGAATAGCAAGCCGTAGCCGGCTCCAGAGAGACCCAGGGCGGAGTTCGGGCCGACGGCATAGAGCACGAACACGGCGAAAGTGGCATTGGTGGCAACGTTGAACAATCCCGTCATGACGGCGAGGGTGCGCAGAAGGTGCTGCCGCCAGAGGAACCTCAGTCCGTCCGCGACGTCAGCTCGCAGGCTGGTCCTGTGCTCGCGCGGAACCCGGAACCGCCCTTGCAGCAGCAGCATCACGCCGACCGCGACTGCCCATAGCGCCGCCGACGACGCGAAGGCCGCTGCGACACCCACCGCCACAAGCAGTCCTCCGAGCGGGGGCCCGATGAACTCGTTGGCTGTCAGCTCTGCCGCGTGGAGGCGGCCGTTGGCGCGCGAGAGCCGCTTGCGGGGCACGACCTGCGGCAGGATCGATTGGGCGCACGTGTCGTGGACAGTCTCGGCGGCGCCCAGGAACAGCGCCACGGCGTACAGTGCCCAGATCGACCCGCTCCCGAGCAGCACCGTGGCGACCAGCACGACGAGGGCCGATGCGCGCACCACGTTCGCCGTCAGCATCGCTGCTCGTCGGTCCACTCGGTCCGCCAGCGCACCGGCCGGTAGTGCGAACAATAGCCATGGCAGCGTCACCGCGACGCCGACTCCCGCGACGAGCGCGGGAGAGTCGGTCAGTGTCACCGCAACCAACGGGAACGCGACCTTGACTACCCCGTCGGCCAGGTTGGACAGGGTCGAGGATGACCACAGCTGCCAGAAGGCCCGGCCCAGGGGCTCGGGGCGACTACCCCCAGCACCTAGTTCGCCGCCTGCCCGCCACCACACGATCTAAGACTCCCATATCGGTTGAGAAATATCGACCGATAGGCCGTTCGTCGATTGATGGGTAGTCTTCGACCGTGGCCACCGAGGACGAACCGACACATCCTGCTGACGCTCGCCACCGCCAGGAGGCGTCGGTCCTACAAGCCAAGGCGGCTTCGCACCCGCTGCGGCTGCGCATCCTGCGCCTCTGTTCCCAGCAAGCCCTGACCAACAAGCAGCTGGCTGACCGCTTGGACAGCCAGCCCGGCACGACCCTCTACCACGTCCGACTGCTTGTTGGGGCGGGGCTGCTGGAACAGACGCCGATACGCACTGGGACCAGCGGAGCATTGGAAAAGCCCTACCGGTCCACCGGACTGTCCTGGTGGCTATCCGGCGACGCCGACGGCGACGGCAACCTTGACGGCGCCCGCTTGATGGCCCCGATCCAAGCCTTCGAGCAGGAACTGCGCGAGGCCGGTCCCGAATCCGTCCGCACGTTCAGCCGCTTCACTCTGCACCTCTCACGCGAGCAGGTACGAGAACTAGACCACCGCATCGTCGCCCTCCTCGACGAGTACGTCGCAACTGATCACGAGCGCCTCGACCGACCCGCACTCGGTGGCATCTTGGTGCTCCACCAGCTCGCCGACCCCACCTCACGCCCCCCACTCTCAGGGCCGAAGGATGGCCCGCCAACCTGACATGCCCCACCTCGGATGGGTGGCCGACCGCCGCGAAGAAGTGCTCCCGTTGCAGGATCCGAGATCGATCATGACGGTGCTCTCCTTCGATGCCGACGTCCGCTGCTCGGCAGAGAGAACCGCTGAGGGTGCTCCGGTGTGGTGGAACGGGTGGGCTCAGCCCTCTCCGCGGACGGGTGGCACCCCTGAGTGCGCGGATCGAGGATACCGCGATCAACGTCCAGGCGCCGCTAGCGCGGTCGTTGTCCACGCTGGCAAGTTTCTGGACCGAGTCAGTCTTGAGCGCTGCACGCTCATCACAATGCATGAGCGAGCGCCGCATACCGTCCCGCAGGCCGATCCCGTACCGGCACGCTCCGCGAGCCCATCGCTGACCGGTCGCGTGGATGAGGTTGATGTGGTGACTCGGTCGGAGGGGCGCGGCGTTGCGGTCATCATGATGCGGGGGTGGCTACAAATGTGTGGGGCCAGCGCGCACCGCGCACTCGACGTGCGTGGCGAGACTTTGGCGGGTCCTTGGATTGCGGACCTCGATTGTCCGGATTGACGTTTACTCTGGCGGCATGACGGACGAGGTGCCGGTCACGGTCGTGCCGGCCAACGAAGCGGCCTGGCAGGACCTGCAAGCAATCTTTGGCGATCGCGGGCCTGGTCACCGATGCCAGTGTCAGCGGTACAAGCTCCGGCCTGGCGAAGCATTCGGTCGGCAACCGGTGGAGGAACGCGCGGCCCGGTTGCGCGAGCAGACCAACGTGGGCACCCCGGAGGGAGGCACCAGTGGACTGCTCGGGTATGCCGGCCAGGTACCGGTCGGCTGGTGCTCGGTCGAACCCCGCACCCGCTACGAGGGACTGCTGCGGGTCTATAAGGTGCCGTGGGAGGGTCGCCACGAGGACAAGAGCGACGACACTGTGTGGGCCGTGACCTGCTTGTTTGTCCGGGCCGGTTACCGGCGGCACGGCGTGAGCCGCGTATTGGCGGCCGCCGCCGTCGACCACGCGCGCCGCTGCGGCGCCAGCGCGCTCGAGGCCTACCCCATTGACCCCGAGGGTGTCATCAGCGAGGAACTGCACGTCGGCACCCGCAGCGTCTTCGCTGACGCCGGGCTGACCGAGATACGTCAGCCGACCAAGCGACGGCGGGTGATGCGCCTCGAGTTCCGCGACACCGAGGGTGCAGCCCGATGAACGAGATGCTGACCTGGTTGTTTGATGCCGATCCGGCGATCCGGTGGCAGGTCCTTCGCGACCTCACCGACGCACCGGCAACCGAGGTGGCCGCGGAACGTGCTCGGGTGGCCCAGACCGGGTCGGGTAAACGACTGCTGGACCTGCAGGGCGACGGTCATTGGGCCGGCGGCGCCTGCTTCCCCGGCCCCGACTGGCGACCACCCCAACCAGTCCTCGGTGATCCGGACGGTCAGCCATGGACCGCCACGCTGCCGACCCTGCGGCTGCTTCGCGACCTTGGCATCGACCCGGGCGACCCCGCCGTCCGCACGGCCATCAACGGTGTCCGGGAACACTGCAGGTGGGAGTACGCCGGTGAGCCGTTCTTCGAAGGCGAGGTCGAACCGTGCATCAACGGCGGCGCCGTCGCGGTCGGCGCGTACTTCGGCCAGAACATTGACGGCATCGTCACCCGGCTGCTCGGTGAGCAGCTCGACGACGGCGGATGGAACTGCGAAGCGGAGAACGGGTCGACCAGGTCGTCGTTCCATTCCACGATCTGCGTACTGGAGGGGCTGCTGGAGTACGAGCGTGCCGCAGGGACGACCCCGGTCAGGGACGCGCGGCAGGTCGGCCAGGAGTACCTGCTCACGCGCAGCCTCTTTCGCCGCGCCAGCACCGGACAGGTAGCCGACCCCGCCTGGCTGCAGTACTCGTTTCCGGTGCAGTGGCACTACGACGTCCTACGCGGACTCGACTACTTCCGCTCCGTCGGCGGCACCCCTGACCCGCGGCTGTCCGAGGCCGCCCGACAGGTCCGCGCCAAGCAGCAACCCGATGGCCGCTGGCTGCTGGAGAACACCCACCCAGGTCTGGTGCACTTCGAGCTCGAAGACGGCGACGGCAACCCGAGCCGCTGGAACACCCTGCGCGCACTCCGCGTCCTGCGCTGGCACGACGACGCTCGAGACTGATCGGCGTTCCCGGTCACCGATCCTCTGCGGGACGATCGCGGTCATGCCTGCGCGAAGGACCAACTTGCTCCGGTGGCGGTTCGTCTTGCGACGCGCGGTTCTGAGGCTGCGGCATTGGCGGAAGTCTCCGGCTCGGCGCCTTGCCCCCTGGTCTAAGCCAGCTCCACCGTCATCGATGTGGTGCCATGATCCTGGCGTGGACACGAGTCTGGTGCGCACCTCTCTTGGCACCGTGGAAGTTGCG
>JACCYS010000302.1 GCA_013696365.1 Nocardioidaceae bacterium | reverse complement strand
GTGGCCGGCATATGGATGCGGTGATAGAGCGCCGCCACGGTCTGGCAGGCCTCAAGGGCCGGCACCGAGTTGAGATCTCGACCGGCGTCGGCCCGCTCGAGCAACAGGGCGTATCGCCGCGGGTCGGCTCGCAGCAGCCGCACCGCGCTGTGCCCCGCCCAGTGCCGCAGCGCGAGGTGCTCATGGTCGGCCTCCCAGTGAGGCCAGCTGAGCTTGAGCACCGCCGCTTGGCCGTCGCCGGTACGTACCGGGTCGATGATGGCGCACTGGCCGTGCATGGCGGCACCGTCAAGGTCTAGGCCCCACTCGTCCAGCAGGTCGCGGCGCAGGCCGGGGAGTGCGTCGACCCACCGCTGCCAGTCGGCACCCCGCGCGCCGTACGCCAGCACCTGGCCAGGTATCGGGGTCAACTGCACGTACGGCTTCAGGGCCGGCCGAGCGCGCGGTACGTCCAGCCGGCGGCACGCCACCGCTCGGGGTCGAGCGCGTTGCGGCCGTCCAGCAGCCGCTTGCGTGCGACCACCGCGCCGAGGGTGTCGGGGTCCAGCTCGCAGAACTCGCGCCACTCGGTGAGCATCAGCACCAGATCGGCCCCGGTCGCCGCCTCGACGGCGGAGTCGGAGTAGTCCAGGGTGGGGAACAGCGCCGCCGCCTTCGCGTTCGCCTGCGGGTCGTAGACCCGCACGTGTGCGCCCTGCAGTTGCAGTTGCGCGGCGACGTTCAGCGCCGGGGAGTCCCGGACGTCGTCGGACAGCGGCTTGAACGCCGCTCCGAGCACCCCGATGCGGGTGCCGAGGATGCGTCCGTCGCACTCCTGGGTGGCCAGGTCGACCATCCGATAACGCCGGCGCATGTTGATCGCGTCCACCTCGCGCAGGAACGTGAGCGCCTGGTCGACACCGAGCTCGCCAGCGCGGGCCATGAACGCGCGGATGTCCTTGGGCAGGCAGCCACCGCCGAAGCCGAGACCGGCGTCGAGGAAGCTGCGCCCGATCCTGGGGTCGTGCCCGATCGCGTCCGCGAGTGCGACCACATCCGCCCCGGTGGCCTCGCACAGCTCCGACATCGCGTTGATGAACGAGATCTTGGTCGCGAGGAACGAGTTGGCCGCCACCTTCACCAGCTCGGCGGTGGTTGGGTCGGTCACCACCAGAGGTATGCCTTGGTCAAGGACCGGTGCGTACAGCTCGCGCAGCACCTTCTCTGCGGCCGCCGACTGCACCCCGAACACCAGCCGGTCGGGTGCCAGTGTGTCCCGGACCGCCTTGCCCTCGCGCAAGAACTCGGGGTTCCAGGCCAACTCGACGTTTGAGCCGGGCGGGGCGTGGGCCGCGAGTCGTTCCGACAGGCGCGCGGCGGTGCCGACCGGGACGGTGGACTTGCCCACCACCAGGCACCGGCCGTCTAGGTGCGGCGCCAGCTGGTCGATGGCCGCATCGACCTGCGACAGGTCGGCCGCCAGCCCGTCGCGACGCTGCGGGGTGCCGACGCACACGAAGTGCACGTCGCCGAACGCGGCCGCCTCGGCCGGCGAGCTGGTGAAACGCAGTCGCCCCGAGGCCACGTGCCGGGACAGCAGCTCCTGCAGGTCGGGCTCGTAGAACGCGATCCGCCCCTGGGCCAGAGTGGCCACCTTGTCGCTGTCGATCTCGACGGCGAGCACGTCGTAGCCTAGCTCGGCCATGCAGGCGGCGTGGGTGACGCCGAGGTAGCCAGCCCCGATCACCGTGAGCCGCAGCGCCATCAGGCGGTCCTTTCGACGACCCCGGACGTCTCGCTCGTAGCCTAACCGGGCACCGCCTGGCGCTGCCCAGAAGGCTGCTGGCCAGAAGGTGAACACACGGCGGCTATCGAGGCGCTGCCCAGCCCGGCCGCACCGGCGTAGCCTCGCCACCGTCGAATCTTTGGAGGTCGCCCGATGCGTTGCACCATCATCCCCCCGTACGTGCTGGCGCGGCTGGCCGACGCCGCCGACGCCCGCACCGCCACCGGCTCGACCACAGCGGAGGCTGCCCGGCGGACGCTCGTGCTGGACGAGCGGCTGCGCGGTCGTCGACCCCATCGCAGCCGCGAGACCAGCAC
>JACCYS010000286.1 GCA_013696365.1 Nocardioidaceae bacterium | reverse complement strand
GACGCCGGCAGGAAGCCGCGCAGCCCGATGTCGAGGATCAACCCACCCTTGACGACCTCGATGACCGTGCCGGTGACGACACCATCGGCCTCCTTGACGTCCTCGATCGTGCCCCAGGCGCGCTCGTACTGTGCGCGCTTCTTGGACAGGATCAGGCGACCTTCCTTGTCCTCCTTCTGCAGGACAAGGGCCTCCACCGCGTCGCCCAACGCGACGACCTCATGCGGGTCGATGTCGTGCTTGATCGACAGCTCGCGGGAGGGGATGACGCCCTCGGTCTTGTAGCCGATGTCGAGCAGCACCTCATCCCGGTCGACCTTGACGATCGTGCCGTCGACGATGTCACCGTCGTTGAAGTACTTGATGGTCTCGTCGATCGCGGCGAGGAACTCCTCGGCCGTGCCGATGTCGTTGACCGCCACCTGGGGGGTGGACGTGCTGCCGCTGGATGCGGGCGGGGCCTCGATGCTGCTAGTGGTCATGGGGTGGGTGATCTCCGGGGACGGGGAATCGTGCTGGGCGCGCAGCGACCCCGGTCCGCAGGAGGTGAGGGGCCCGCGCGGGCGCGAGACGATCTTCTCGGTGCGAGCACGGCCTGCTCCATACGAGGTCGCGCAGGCCACCGCGCGTGCGTCAGTTTACGGCTCGGCGGCGGCGCGGGTCAACGCGGGTCAGTGTCCGGCGTCGTGCCAGGTGAGGCCCACCCCGACCGAGACATCCAGCGGGACCGCCAGGTCGTAGGCAGCGGCCATCTCGGCTCGGACGACCTCCGCGACTGCATCCCGCTCCCCCGGCGCCACCTCGAGCACCAGCTCATCAAGCACCTGCAGCAGCAGCCGCGAGTCGAGCGAACGGGCCCGCAGGGACCGCTGAACGCCGAGCATCGCAACCTTGATGATGTCGGCCGCCGAGCCCTGGATCGGGGCATTGAGGGCCATCCGCTCGGCCATCTCTCGGCGCTGCCGGTTGTCGCTGGCCAGATCGGGCAGGTAGCGCCGCCGGCCCATTAACGTCTCGGTATAGCCGGTGCGGCGCGCCTCGTCGACAACGCCACGCAAATAGTCGCGCACGCCACCGAAGTTGAGGAAGTAGTCGTCCATCAACGCCTGCGCCTCGGGGGTCTCGACACCCAGCTGTTGGGACAGGCCGTACGACGACAACCCGTAGGCGAGTCCGTAGTTCATCGCCTTGATCTTGGCCCGCATGGCTCCAGTGACCTGCTCGGGCGGAACGGAGAAGACTGACGAAGCCGTGGCGCTGTGAAAGTCCATGCCGGATTTGAAGGCCGCGATCAGATCAGCGTCTCGCGACAGGTCAGCCATGATCCGCATCTCGATCTGGCTGTAGTCGGCGGTCAGCAGACACTCGTAGCCGGCACCCACCCGGAAGGCCGCGCGGATGCGGCGCCCGGACTCGGTGCGGATCGGAATGTTCTGCAGGTTGGGGTCTGTCGAGCTCAACCTGCCGGTCGCGGCGATCATCTGCCGGAACGTGGTGTGGATGCGACCGTCCGCGGCCACCGTCTTGCGCAGCCCTTCGACCGTGGACCGCAGTCGGCTGGAGTCCCGGTGCGCCAGCAGGTGCATCAAGAACGGGTGCTCGATCTTGACGAACAGCTGCTGCAGGGCCTCTGCGTCGGTGGTGTAGCCGGTTTTGGTGCGCTTGGTCTTGGGCATCGCCAGGTCCTCGAACAGCACCACCTGGAGCTGTTTGGGTGAGCCGAGGTTGATCTGCTTGCCGATCACCTCGTACGCCTCGTCGGCGGCCTGCCGGACCAGCGCGGCGAAGTCCTCCTCTAGGCGAGCCAACTGGTCGTCGTCGACGGCGATCCCGACCCGCTCCATGGCGGCGAGGACGTGGACGAGCGGCAGCTCGACGTCAGCAAGCAGCCTTGTACCGCCCCGCTGCTCCAGGTCAGCGTCCAGGGCGGCGGCCAGATCGACGCATGCCCGTGCGCGCACCATCGCAGCGGCCGAGGTGGCGGCACCGCCGTCGGGCCCTAGGTCGAGCGCCAGCTGGTCGGGGTCACCTGCGTCGTCGACCAGCTCCCGCTTGAGGTGGCGCAGGGTCAGGTCGGCAAGGTCGTAGGAGCGCTGATCGGGTCTGCCCAGATAGGCCGCAAGCGCGGTGTCGTTGGCAAGCCCTTCCAGCACCCAGCCGCGGCCCGCCAGGGCGAGGATCGGGGCTTTGGCGTCATGCAGCACCTTGAGCCGGCCGGGGTCGGCGAGCCAGTCGGCGAGCGCCTGCTGGTCGTCGGCGGTGACCGACGCACCCTCGAGCAACGACACGTACGCAGCAGCACCCTCAGCGGTGGCAAACGCCACGCCGTCGACCCGGCCACCACCAGGTGCCCAGCCCCCCACAACGTCGACCCCGACGAGGACACCGGCACCGGCATGCTCGCTCAGCCAGGACGCGACCTCGTCGGCCCCCAACGCAACACCGGCCACGCTGATGGCACCGTCGGCGACCGGCTCGTCGGCGGACAAGGTGGCGAACAGCCGGTCTCGCAACACCCGGAACTCCAGCCCATCAAAGACGGTGTGGATGGCCTCTCGGTCCCACGGTTGTAACGCCAGGTCAGAGGGCCTCAGCGGCAGATCCAGATCGCGCACCAACTCGTTCACCCGTCGGTTGCGCTGCACGTCACCGAGGCGCTCGCGCAGCGACTCACCCGCCTTGCCCGGCACCTCACCGACATGGGTGACCAGCCCCTCGAGGTCGCCGAATCGGTCGATCCACTTCGCGGCGGTCTTCGGCCCCACCCCGGGCACGCCGGGCAGGTTGTCGCTGGTCTCACCGACCAGTGCCGCCAGGTCTGGGTAGCGGGCCGGCGGCACGCCGTACTTGTCCTGCACGAAGGCCGGAGTCATCCGCGCCATGTCGGAAACCCCTTTGCGGGGATACAGCACGGTGACCTGGTCGGACACCAACTGCAGCGCGTCCCGGTCACCGGTGCAGATCAGCACCTCGAAGTCGCTGGCCTCGGCCTGTGTGGTCAAGGTGGCGATGACGTCGTCAGCCTCGTAGCCCACCCGCTCGATGCTCGGGACGTGCAGCGCCTGCAGGATCTCTTTGACCAGCGAGACTTGGCCGGCGAACTCGGGCGGCGACGACGACCTGTTGCCCTTGTAGGCGGCGTACTCGGCCAGCCGGAACGTATCCCGAGACACGTCGAAGGCCACCCCGACGTGGGTGGGCTGCTCGTCACGGAGCACGTTGATCAGCATCGAGGTGAAACCGTAGACGGCGTTGGTGGGTTGGCCGGTGGAGGTGGAGAAGTTCTCCACCGGCAGCGCGAAGAAGGCACGATAGGCCAGTGAGTGGCCATCGAGCAGCAGCAGCCGGGGCCGGTGAGGCACAGTCGGGACAGCCACGCGCACGACTCTAGTCTGAGCCGCTGACAGTCATACCTGCGCTCGGTTGCCGCCGAGCGCGCCGGAAGGGACCCCGCGTGGACCAGCCTGAAACAGTTGCCCTGCACGACCGGATGGGCATCAAGATCCTCGAGGCGACAGCAGAGCGGGTGGTGGGCGTGCTGCCGGTGCTCGGCAACACCCAGCCGTCCGGGTTGCTGCACGGCGGCGCCTCCTGTGTGCTCGCCGAGAGCCTGGGTTCCATCGGAGCCACGCTGCATGCCGGGCCTGACCGGGTAGCAGTCGGGGTCGACATCAACGCCACCCATCACCGCGCTGCCCGCGGCGGTGTCGTC
>JACCYS010000279.1 GCA_013696365.1 Nocardioidaceae bacterium | reverse complement strand
GAGGAGACCGGGTTGGTCGTCCCGCTCGGCGCACGCGTGCTCGACCAGGTGGCCCGCGATGCGGCGCGCATTCGCGCTCTGGACATTCCCCCCCTCCAGATGGCCGTCAACATTTCTGCTCAACAGTTGCTGTCCGCCGATTTCGTGGATCGGGTGCGTTCCACCTCGGCTGCGCTGGGGCCGATGCAACTGCTGCTGGAGGTCACTGAACGCGACGTGGTCCGCGAGGACTCGCTCAGCAAAGAGGTGATGTCTCGGCTGGTCTCCGAAGGTGTCCAGTTCGCCGTCGACGACTTCGGGGTCGGCTTCTCCTCGGTCGGCTACCTGCAGACTCTGCCGGTGCAGGTGCTTAAGACCGACCGCACCTTCGTGGACGGCATCGAAGACAGCGTGCGGGCAGCCAACCTGCTGCAGGCGATGCTGCTGATGGGACGTGCCCTGGGGTTGCGGGTGGTGGTGGAGGGCGTCGAACAGCAGACTCAGCTGGACCACCTGCGCACCATGCGCAACGAGGTCTTCGCACAGGGATTTTTGTTGGCGCTGCCGATGCCGATTCCGGCCGTCCTCGACCTCCTTGCCGTGGACCGACCGCTGCCCGGCAGTGAGCGTGACCCGGCGACGGTTGGGTGACGTACAGGCAGCAGTTGATGTTGTCACGTACCGTTGTGGCGTGCCTCAAATACCAGGGACAGATGTCGTCCGCTCCCCACGGAAGCTCGCCGTGCTGCTTCTCGGATCCGTGCTGCTGGTCGTCGGCATCGCCGCCCTGGTGCTGCCCGGGCCGGGCCTGCTGCTGGTCCTTGCGGGACTTGTCGTGCTGGCCAGCGAGTTCGAGTGGGCTGCGCGGCGGGTGGACTGGATGCGCGAGCAGGCAGTCGGCGCCGCGGAGTACGGGGTGCAGACCGTCTTACGAATAATGCTGAGCGCGTTCGGGGCCGTCGCAGTCATTGCCTCCGGCGTGTTCTGGGGTCTCGACCCGCAGATCCCCGAGGTGTGGATCATCGGTCCCGAGCTGCCCTTCGGGGGGTGGGGTGTCGGTGGGGGCATGATCGTCGGGGGCGTCATCGCCGTCGTGCTGCTCGCCTACAGCATCAAACGGTTTCGCATCGACGGCGACACCGCGCCCAGCCGCGAAGAGGTACGCAGCGAACGCGCGGAGCGCTAAGCGCCCGAATCAGGCGCGGAGAGCGCCGTTGCCAGGCGGCCCAGGGTGGCCTCCATCGCCACCCGGTTGCGTTCGGGAAAGCCCATCAGCCGGTAGTAGACCCACAGGTGCGGCACTCGAGAGGGGTCCCACTCCTCGCGCACCAGCGTCGCTGACGAGCCCTCGCCGGGACCCCCCTCGACGGGTGTCAGGGTGTAGCGCCATCGGTGGCCGGCGAAATGCCGCCAGGCGATTCGCCGGTCCTGGTGGAACTCGACCACAAGGTTGCTGATCCGGTAGGACACGCCCAACCGCATGTCCATGCCGAAGCGGGCCCCTTTGAACAGCCTGGTGGGGTTTCCGGTACGCACCGCGCGGACCGATCCCGACCCGTCCAGGAGCACGTGCTGGCGCGGGTCTGCCAGCAACTCGAAGATGGCATGCGGGTCGGCATCGATCACCCGTTCGACGGCAACGACCTGGGAGCACATAGCAGTCATCCTGCCCCAGCCCAGTGTGGCGGTACCCACCCGTGACCGGCCCGCCGGTTTCCCCCCGGCTGGTCATTGGTCGGGGTTTTCGGGTACTAAGGGCTCATGTCCGACGCCCGCCTGCTCGCAGGCCGCTATCGCCTCGAGTCGGTGCTCGGTCGCGGCGGCATGGGTCAGGTCTGGCTGGGCCGGGACGAAACGCTCGGCCGGACGGTCGCGGTGAAGGAGATCAGGCTGCCCACCGCGCTGTCCGACGAGGACCGCGACGCGTTGTGCTCGCGGATGCTGCGTGAGGCCCGCTTGACCGCCCGATTGAGCCACCCCGGAGTGGTCACGGTCTATGACGTGGTGTCTGAGGATGGCCGCCCGTTCATCGTGATGGAACTGTTGCCGGTGCCCACAATGGCCGATGAGGTGGCCAAAACCGGTCCGATGCCGCCACAGCGGGTGGCCGAGATCGGGCTTGAGCTGTTGCCGGCGCTGGACGCTGCGCACCGCGCCGGCATCGTGCATCGAGACGTCAAGCCCAGCAATGTGCTGCTGTCGGAAAATCGGGTGGTGCTGAGCGACTTCGGCATCGCCACCAGCGAGTCCGACCCCCGCTTGACCGCGACCGGCCTGATCGTTGGCTCACCGACATACATGTCCCCGGAACGGCTGCGCGGCGACGCGACCGGCCCGGAGACTGACATGTGGTCGCTGGGGGCCACGCTGTATGCCGCCGCCGAGGGGCGCCCACCGTTCGACGGGCCCACCACCATGGGCACGGTGCTGTCGATCCTGAACGACGACCTACCCCGCCCCGC
>JACCYS010000207.1 GCA_013696365.1 Nocardioidaceae bacterium | reverse complement strand
GCGATCGTCAACACCAAGGCGAGGAACGTCGGGCCGATGATGCCGGCGGCGCTGCGGATCCCAGCCACCGTGATCACCAGCGCCGCCGCACCGAGCAGGATCATCAGGCCGCGCGGCAGCGGCCACTCGCGCTCGGTGGTGGCAGTCATCGGCAGGCTCCGACATCCAGAGGCAATGCAACAGGACAACAGGTCACCGTATCGGATCGTTACCTGCAGGCGAGTTGGTAGCGACGCTAGTGTCGGGTGCTATGAGTGAGCCTCCTGTGCCCGAGGAGCGTCGCCGCGCCTCACACGCCGACCGCGAGCATGTCGTCGAGCAGTTGCGCGTTGCCGCCGGTGATGGCCGGTTGACCTTCGAGGAGTTGGAGGAGCGCATCGACGCGGCGTACGGAGCCCGCACCTACGCCGAGCTGGAGCCGCTGACCCGGGACCTGCCGGCCAACCAGGCGCCGGTCGTCCAGCCAGCGACCGAACGGTCACTGGCCACCCGGGTGACGGGCAAACCAGGGCGGCGCTGGTCGGTGGCGTTGCTGGGCGGGGTGGACCGGCGCAGTCGCTGGCGGGTCGGGTCCACCCACAGTGCGGTGGCCATGATGGGCGGGGTGGATCTCGACCTGCGTGAGGCCGAGCTGGAGTCCGAGCAGGTGACGATCTGGGCCCTGGCGATGATGGGCGGCGTCGATGTGATCGTGCCGGACGACTGTGAGTTGGACGCCAGCGGTTTCGGTCTGTTGGGTGGCTTCGACGAGCACGACAAGGCAGCGCCGCCGCCGGCCGGCGCCCCCGTCGTACGGGTACGCGGGTTGGCCCTGATGGGTGGCATCGACGTCTATCGCAAGGCGCGCACACGCCCCGACAGCGCGGGTGGGGAGCTGACGCAGTGAGACGGCTGTCCCCCCTCGATGCGCAGTTTCTCAACGTCGAGGACCGCGTCACCTTCGGCCACGTCGGCGCGCTGATCATCCTTGACCCCGCTGACCTGCCCGACGATCGGCTCAGCCTCGACTCGGTGCGCGCCGTCCTGGAGCCGCGGCTGCATCTGGCGACGCCGTTTCGGCAGCGGTTGGTGGATGCGCCACTCGGCGTGGGATACCCGGCCTGGGTGGACGACGCCGACTTTGACCTGGAGTATCACCTGCGCGAGGTGGGCATCCCCCGGCCCGGCACCCGTGAACAGCTGGGGGAGCAGGTCGCCCGCATCCACGCCCGGCCGCTGGACCGGTCGCGCCCGCTCTGGGAGATGTACCTCGTGCACGGCCTTGAGGACGGCCGTTTCGCGCTGTACTCCAAGGTGCACCACGCCGCCATCGACGGCATCTCCGGCGCCGAGCTGCTGGCGGTGTTGATGGACCCGACGCCCGAGCCGCGGCTGGTGGAGCCGGAGCCGTGGGACCCCGGTCGGCCACCCGCTCAGTGGACCACGCTGACAGCGGCCTCGGTCTCAGCGCTGGCCAGATCGCGTGACCTGGTGACCAGCCTGCCCAAGACCTTGCCGTACGTGACCGCGCTCCCCGGAGGCCGGCTGCTGCCCGGCGCTCGAGCTCTGGACGAGGTCACCGGGGTGTTGCGTGGCCTGCTCGGCGCCGACGAGCCGCCACCGCGCCGGGTGTTGACGGCTCCCAGGACGCCGTTCAACGGCCCGATCACCGCACACCGCCGCTTTGCTGCCGTGTCGTTGTCGTTGGCGGCGGTCAAGACGATCAAGAACGCCTTCGGCTTGACGGTCAACGACGTCGTGCTGGCACTCGCCGCCGGCGCGTTGCGGCGCTGGCTGCTGGACCGCGATGCGCTGCCCGGTGTCCCGCTGGTGACTGCGGTCCCGGTGTCGGTCCGTGGCCCCGAGTCGGCAGAGAACGGCAATCAGGTATCGGTGATGACGGTGGCGCTGCCGACCCACCTCGGTGACCCAGTAGGGCGGTTGGCTGCGGTGGCGTCAGATGTCGCGGACGCCAAGACAGAGTTCGACACGCTTCCGGCGACCCTGTTGCAGGACCTGTCGGCCTTGGTGCCGACCGCGCTGTCCGGGTTGGCGGCGCGGGCGCTGTTCCGGCTGGTCACCGTGCCAGGGGTGCCGGTCAACCTGTTCGTGTCCAACGTGCCCGGCCCGCAGATGCCGTTGTGGATCGCTGGCGCCCGCGTCGAGGGGATCTATCCGGTCTCGGCGGTCACCGAACTGACCGGCGGGCTCAACATCACCCTCTTCAGCTACAACGGGGCACTCGACATCGGGCTGGTTGCCTGCCGCGAGATGGTGCCCGACGTGTGGCGGCTGGCCGGCTACCTGGCCGACGAGCTGGTCACGCTGTCCGAGTTGGCAGCCGCGGAGCCGGCCGACGAGGCGAACGGCTGATCGGTGCTGTCGGCCCCGAGCGGCGGGTGTGCGCGGTCGGCTGTGCGTCGCAGCACGTCCACGAACAAGTCATACAGCGGCGGCGGGATGTCGTGGGCCATCCCCGGCACCAGCACCAGCTCGGCTCCGGGAACGGCGGCAGCGGTGGCCCGCCCGCCGGACGGGTGCACCAGCTTGTCTGCCAGACCGTGCACCACGGCGACCGGCATCCGCAGCCGTTCCAGTTCTGCGGAGCGGTCCGGCTGGGCCAAGATCGCCAGGGTCTGGCGCGCGCCGCCGACCGGGTCATAGCCGCGTTGCCAGGTCTCGATGGCCCGGGCCGTGATGTCCTCATCCGACATCGGATAGACGCTGGACGAGATCGCCCGCCAGCCACGCAGCGCGCGCTCGACGTATGCCTGCTGGGTGCGCGCAACCGGGCTCAACAACATCGGGAACAGTCGGGGATCTTGCCACCCCACCCGTCGCCTGCCGGTGGTCGACATCACCGAGACCAACGACGTCACCCGATCCGGGCGAGCGATGGCCATGGTCTGGGCGATCATGCCGCCCATCGAGGTGCCGGTGACGTGCGCGGACTGGATGCCCAGCTCATCGAGCAGCCCGAAGGCGTCGCCAGCCATCTCGTCGAGGGTGTACGTGGCGTACCGACTGTCACCGAGGTATGCGCGCAGTAGGGTCTTTTTACTCAGTGGAGCCGGCCCCGGCACCCGGCTAGAGCGACCGACGTCGCGGTTGTCGAAGCGGATCACGAAGAATCCCCGGTCGACCAGTCGCTCGCACAACTCGGGCGCCCACCAGGTCATCGGCCCACCCAGGCCCATCACCAGCAGCAGCGGGTCTTCGGCGGGGTCGCCGAACGTCTCGTACGCAATGTCAACGTCGGACGTCAGGTGGGCGAGTTTTTCGGCCATCGGACCATGTTACCCGCCGGTAGACGTAGGGCTATCTGTACCTGAACGCGCGGTGTCGTGCCGGAGAGCCTCCGGGTCAATCAGGTGGACTTGAGTCGATAGCGGAAAGCTCGGAGCGCCAGGGTGGATCTGCGCCAGGCCGACTGCAGGTGATGGCCGCCGCGGCGACCGCCAGCTCACCGAGCCACACCAACCGGGATGCCCCACCGCCTATGTCGCCGCGACCGCCGACGGGAGCAGGCAGCAGGTCGTGGTCCAGCAACGCGGCCAGCATTGCGGCCATCACGGTGTCGCCGGCACCGATGGTGTCGGCGACTTCGACCGACGGCGCGGTCACGGTCACCGAATCCTCTCCGTCGTCCAGCAGCAGTCCCTTGCCGCCAAGGGTCACGGCTGCTAGCCGGACGCGGGGGAGACCGGCCAGCTCGCGGGCGACCTGGCCGGTGCCGGTGCCCGGCCAGAGTGTTTCGGCGTCTTCGTCGCTGAGCTTGACGACGCTCGCCCCCGGGGTGAGCAGCTCGCAGCGCCGACGAACATCGTGGAGGTCGGGGGTGATACCGGGACGGACGTTAGGGTCGAACGACACCGGTACCCCTGCGCGGGCCGCGTCGGCCACCAGCTCGGCGACCCGATCCGCTCCCGGCGGTAGGGCAGCGCCGATCGAGCCCACATGGATGAGCGCAAACCCGGCTGGGTCGGGAAGCTGGTGGGGGTCCCAGGTCAGGTCGAAGTCATAGGTGGCGGCGCCACTGGGTCCGATGGTCGCTTTAGCCGTCGAGGTGGCTCGCTGCGGGGCCAGCCGCAGCAGCTCGACGCCGGACGCGGCCACGTGTCGCGCGATCTCGTCACCCCGCGGGTCGTCGCCGATCTGCACTGCCAGGGTGGTGTCGATGCCGAGCCGCGCCATCCCCACTGCGATGTTGAGGGGGGATCCGCCGGCGTGCTCGGCCGCGTCCGCCGCGCCGGCGCGCTTGTCGATGCGAATGTCGACCAGCGCCTCGCCGACGACCAGGGCGCGCTTGTGTTGACTCATGTCCGGTCTCAGTGGTCGAAGTCGACGGCCGAGTAGGCGCTCAGCTTGGACAGCCGGTGTTCGCTCGCGATCTCCCGGATGGTGCCGCTGCGTGACCGCATCACCAGCGAGTGGGTGCTGCACCCGCCCGCGCTGTAGCGCACGCCCTTGAGCAGCTCGCCGTCGGTGATGCCGGTGGCGACGAAGAAGCAGTCGTCGCCAGCGACCAGGTCATCGATGGACAAGACCCGGTCGAGGTCGTGGCCGGCGTCGGTGGCGCGTTGTCGTTCGTCGTCGTCAACGGGACAGAGCCTGGCTTGCAGCACGCCGCCCATCGCCTTGAGTGCGCAGGCGGCGATGATTCCCTCGGGGGTGCCCCCGATCCCTAGCAGCAGGTCCACGCCGGTCCCGGGCCGGGCGGCCATGATCGCCCCACCCACGTCACCGTCCGTGATGAATTTGATCCGCGCTCCCGCAGCCCGCACCTCGTTGGCGAGATCGGCATGACGCGGGCGGTCAAGGATGCAGACGGTCACGTCGCCCGGGGCGCAACCCTTGGCCTTGGCGACCAGGTGAACGTTCTCTGCCACCGGCAGTCGGATGTCGACCGCTGCGGCCGCGTCCGGGCCGGTGGCCATCTTCTCCATGTAGAAGACGGCGGACGGGTCGTACATGGTGCCGCGCGGTGCGACCGCCAGGACCGACAGGGCGTTGGACATCGCCTTGGCGGTCAGCGTGGTCCCGTCGATGGGGTCCACGGCAACGTCGCACTCCGGACCAGTGCCGTCACCGACCCGCTCGCCGTTGAACAGCATCGGGGCGTCGTCCTTCTCACCCTCGCCGATCACCACCACCCCGTCCATGCCCACGGTGCTGATCAGCACCCGCATGGCGTTCACCGCGACACCGTCCGCACCGTTCTTGTCGCCGCGACCGACCCAGCGCCCGGCTGCCATGGCCGCAGCCTCCGTGACCCGCACCAGGTCCAACGCCAGGTTGCGGTCCGGAGCTTGCGAGGGCGGATCCAGATGTCCGGGTGGGCGGTGTTCAGCAGCCGGTGGGTCGGTCTCGTCGGGTGACATAACACCATCCTCACGTCAAGCAGCGGCCGTGGACGTGTGCCGATCGTACAAACGCCGCGACCGACCGTTCAGGCGGCATACACGTGCACCTCGGTCGCCTTGACACTGGCCCACACCTCGACGCCGGGTCGAAGCCCGAGCTCGGCCACCGCCGCCGGTGTCACATCGGCCAACAGCGGCAGCCGCCCGTCTAGGGCGACCCGCACGGCATCCCCGTGCGGCGTCAGCCCGGAGACGGTGCCGCGCCACACGTTCCGCGGGCTGGCGACTGGCCGCTGCGGGTGCAGGGACACCGCGGTCGGTGCGAACGTGCAGAATGCCTCGCCCTCGTGCGGGCTGGCGGTGATGACCCGTATTGCGGGCTCCGCATCCGCGACGTGCAGGGTGGTGCCGCTCGCTCGTCCGCGCACCATGTTGAGCCCGACCAGGGCAGCGATGTGCGCACTGCGCGGTTGCCTGGCCACCGCTGCCGGCGTGCCGGTCTGCACCACCGTGCCGCGGTCCAGCACGACGAGGTGGTCCGCGAGCACCATCGCGTCCACCGGGTCATGCGTGACCAGCACCGTGACGCCGTCGTGGTCGCGCAGGTGGTGGTGCAGGAAGGTTCGCAGCTCGACAACCGCCCGCACGTCGAGGGCCGCGAGGGGTTCGTCCAACAGCAGCATTCGCGGCTCGGCAGCGAGTGCGCGGGTGATCGCCACCCGGCGCGCCTGCCCACCGGACAGCTCGGCGGGACGTCGGCTGGCCAGCCGGTCAAGTCCGGTGCGGCGCAACCACACCGCGGCGCGTGCCCGTGAACGTGCTCGGGTCAGACCCTGGTGCCGCGGCCCGAAGGCCACCTGGTCGAGGACTGACAGGTGTGGAAACAGCAGCGAGTCCTGCGGCACCAGGCCAGTGCGACGGTGCTGCGCCGGCACCCGTACACCGGTCTGCGGGTCCTCGAGTGTGCGCCCCGCCAGCCGTACCCACCCGTCCGTCAGCGGCTGCAGGCCGGCCAGCACGCGAAGCGCAGTGGACTTGCCGGCTGCGTTCGGGCCGAGGACGGCCACCACCTGACCGCGGTCGGCCTGGAGGGCCGAGTCGAGCGCGAACCCTCCCTGTTCGGCCCGCAGGTATGCGTCCAGACCACCGTCGGTGAACCCCGTTGCCGTCACGCCGCGACACCCGTGGTCCACCGTTCCCGCAGTAGCACCAGGACCCCCACGCTCACCACGAGCAGCACCAGGCTGAGCAGGATCGCCGCGTCGAAGTCGGAGTTGAGCGCGGTATAGACCGCCAGCGGCATCGTCCGGGTGGTGCCCGGATAACTTCCGGCGAAAGTAATGGTCGCCCCGAACTCGCCCAGTGCACGGGCCCAGGCAAGCACCGCACCGGAGGCGACCCCCGGCAGTGCCAGCGGCAACGTGACCCGCAGAAACGTCTGCCAGCGAGAGGCGCCGAAGGTGGCCGCGAGATCGTCGTAGCGCGAGTCGGCCGAGCGCAGCGCACCCTCGACAGCCAAGACCAGGAACGGCAATGCCACAAAGGTCTGCGCGAGCACAACCCCGACGGTGGTGAACGGCAGCCGTACGCCGAACAGGGAGTCCAACCACTGCCCGACCACTCCCTGCCGACCAAAAGCGGTGAGCAGTGCAACCCCACCCACGACCGGGGGCAGCACGAGCGGCACCAGCACGAGCGCCCGCACGACGCGGCGACCGGGGATGTCGGCGCGCGCCAGCAGCCACGCCAACGGGGTGCCCAACAGCAGACAGCAGCCGGTGGCGGTGGTCGCGGTCAGCAGGCTCAGCCGCAACGTGTCCAGCACCGCAGGGTCTGCCAGCCGCTCGGGCAGTGTGGACCACGGTGCGCGGGACAGCAGCCCGATGACCGGCAGCACTAGCAGACTTAGCGCCACCAGGGCGGGGAGCACCAGCTGCCACGGCGGTGCGCCGGTCGCGCCGTGGGCCGACCTGGGGCGGAGCCGTCGGCGGCCCGGCGGGCTCATGGCGCCGGCAGGAAGCCGTAGGAGGCGAGCACCCGCTGCCCCTGTGCAGACGAGACCAACGTGACCCAGTCGCGTGCCAGTTCGGGCTCTGCGGCTTGGCTGAGTGCGGTGATGCGGTTGACGGTCAGCACCTCGCCTGCCCGCGGAAGGTCGACAACGCCGACGTCGGCTCCGGCCGCCTCTGCGTCGCTGACGTAGACAAGCCCGGCGTCGACCTCGCCGGCCGTCACCTTGGTCAACACAGCCCGCACGTTTTCCTCCTCGGTGACCGGCTCCGCGTCAACCCCCAGCAGGTCGAGCAGAGCGCGCGCGGCGGCGCCGCAGGGCGCGTCCGGTACGCACACCGCGTAGGTCACTCCGTCCCGCTCCAAATCGACCACTGACTGCACCGATGTCCGGTCGTCGGCGGGGGTGACGAGGGTGAGCTGGTTGCGGGCGAACGTGACCGGGCGGTGTGCCGCCAGTCCCTCATCGGTCACCCGCTGCATGGTGGCCTCGTCGGCTGTGGCCAGCACGTCCGCGGGGGCGCCGGCTACCACTTGCTCGGCAAGCGTGCTGGACGAGTCGACGATCACCTCCACCTCGACCTCGGGGTGCTCGGCCTCGAAGGTCTGCTCGACGTCGGCGAAGGCGTCGGTAAGCGAGGAGGCGGCGAACACGATCAGCTCCGCGGGACGGCCGTCCGCTGGTTGTGCCACCGACGAGCAGGAGACCGCGCCAGCCACCAGCAGCAGGCACGCCGCCGTCGTGACGGTGCGGGGCTGCACGTGGCGGTGCAACAGCCTCACCTCGGCCGCACGGTGGCTGTTTCCACCACGACAGTGGTGGCCTTGACTACGGCGTCGGCGAGCACCCCCGGCTCGAGCCGGAGGGCGTCAGCGGCCTCCCTGCTCATCAGCGAGACCACCCGGAAGGGTCCACACACCATCTCGACCTGCGCCATCACGGTGTCCCGGGTGACTGCGGTGACGATGCCCGACAGCCTGTTGCGGGCGCTGGTGGCGGCTCCTGGGTCTCGACGGCCGGTGCCCTCATCTGCGTCCGGGCCAGGTGTTAACCCGGCGCGTGCCGCAGCAAGGTCGGCCAGGTCACGTCCCTCAATTCCCAGCGATCCGGTGGCAGTGGTGGTGGTGCGGACCCGGCCCTGGTCAGCCCAGCGGCGCAAGGTGTCGTCGCTGACACCCAGGACCTCGGCTGACTCCGCCATGCGATAGATCGCCACCGCATCACCATAACCGCAAAAGCGGCAGACCTCCAGGGCCACAAGTCGCGCATCTGCGGTAATTGGCGACGACTAAGGACCGCCTCTGCGGTGCTAGCCTTGTTACCGATCGTCCTCATCGTTGTGTCGTTCGGCTGCCAGCTGCCTCTTGCGGGCCTGTCGCTCGCGGTGGTTCGGCAGTCGGATCGGCCCCACCAGGCGTGGTCCGGCGAGTCGGGTCTCCAACTTGCGGGCTTCCCGTTTCAGCGGCTGGGCGATGTACTCCCCCAGCAGCACGCCGGCGGCCAGCCCCACCGCGATGCTCGCAGCGGTAAGCATCAGGAAGAAACCCTCAGCGTCCCTGATCGTGAGCAGCTGGAACAGCCCGCGATAGATGGTGAGCCCGGGAAGCAGCCCGACGATGCCGCTGACCACCAAGACCAGCGGCGGCACCTGGAACCGGCCAGCGAGCGAGAAGCTCAAGATGCCGACGGCGATGGCGGCCACCGCCGCCCCGAGCGCAGACCCGAGGTCAGCGGCGACGATCGGCGCGTAGACGGCATGTGCGGTGAGTCCGACCAGGCCTGCCGGCAGCAGCGCCCGAAGCGGGGCATAGCAGTTGAGTGCGAACGCGACCGACACCAGGGTGCCGCCGGCCAACGACACCAGCAGGTCGTCGACAGCAAAAACGGTGCGGGTGGTGACCCCCAGCTCCACCCCGAAACGCAAGCCCACAGTGAGCCCCAGGCTGACCCCGGCAATCACCCCGCCGGTCAGCAGCGCTGCCTCGAAGGTGCGGGCTGAGGCGGTCACGTAGTAGCCGGTCAGCGCATCCTGCACCGCGCCGACGATCGTGACGCCGGCCAACAGCACAACGATGCTGGCGGCGATGATGATGGAGGGGCGCACCGGTACGTCCAGGGCCCGCAAGACCAACGTCACGCTGGTGGCCAGCAGGGCACCGGCGATCTGCTGGTAGAAGCCGGGGATCCGCCGACGGGCGAGTTGGCGCAGCGTCTGATCGAGGAGCACCGTGGTGACAAGGGCGACAACGGTCTCGAGCAGGTTGCCCCGCAGCAGAATCGCCATCCCCGCCGCGACCAGGCCGCTGGCGACCGAGACGAGCCACCGCGGGTACGGCTTGGCTGCCGAGCTGATCTCGGCGATCCGTTGTCGGGCGGACCGACGGTCGATGGTTTGGTGCACCAGGTGGTCCACCAGGTCGTCCACCTCGCTCAGCGAACCGTAGTCGAGGCCTCGATAGGTGACCCTGCGGATGTAGGTCTGCGGGGGATCGTCCAGACCGGGCTGGTAGGACACCGTGAGCGTGTTGAAGGTGATGTCGACATACACCTGTCGCAGCCCGCACGCCCGGGTCACCGCGAGCACGGTCGCAGTGACGTCTGCGGCTCCCGCGCCGCTGGCAAGGACCACCTCGCCCACCCGCAGTGCCAGGTCAGCAGCCTCGTGGACGGCGCGGGTGTTGTGCACCTCGGCCACGCGCGCCCCTCTCATCCGCTGGGGGCGCTGCGGCCCGCCTGCGAAGACGATGCCAGCGGCGTGACCTGGGCACTCGCGCGGGGTCCTTGCGAGGATGGGGTGGTGAGCGCGCCGCCCCCCCGACCGTCGACCCCCCAGTCGCCGACCCCCTCGCCGGGGCGGCCATCGAGCGCGCGGCCCAATCCGACGATGGCCGACGTGGTCCGGGTTGTGGTGTTGCTCGCGGTGGGCATCGTGACGATCGGGTGGCTGGGCAGTTTGTTCCGAGCAGACACGGTGGTCGAGCCGGCGGCGGTCGACTATGCCGCGATTGCGGCCACCGCGCAGGACGCTGCCGGTTTCGAGCTGGTGGTGCCTGCCGATCTGCCCGACGGGTGGCGGGCCACGAGCGCCCGCTGGCATCCCGATGAGCAGCGATGGCACCTGGGGTTGCTGACGGCCGAGGACCAGTACGTCGGGCTCGAGCAGCTGCCGGCAGGCGTCTCCGAGGCGCGCACGGCGTACGCACCGGACGCCACCGAGGCCGGCTCGGTCACCGTCGGCGGGAGGACATGGATGCGCCTGGTCGACGAGGACACGCGGGCGGTGACCCTGTTGCGAGAGTGGCGCTCCTCGACCGTGCTGGTCAACGGATCGGCTCCGGAGCCAGCACTGGAGGGCTTTGCCAGGCTGGTGACCGCTTCGCCGCCGTCCTGACGGACGGCCTCAGTGCTACTCGGCGGTAGATGCGCTGTCGGATTCTGGGTTGGGGTCTGGGTCGGATCCTGGGGCGTTGCTGGCCGCATCCAGCCGTGCCTGGGCGCCGTCCAGCCAGCGCTGGCAGACGCCGGCAAGGTGCTCGCCCCGCTCCCATAGGGCGAGTGAGTCTGCCAACGAGGTGCCACCAGCCTCAAGGGTGCGCACCACTTCGATGAGCTCGTCCCGGGCCTGCTCGTAGGTCTGCTCGTCGGCTGGCTGGACGTAGGCTGGCTGGGCATCAGCTGTGTGATCGGTCATCGGGTGCCCCCTTCTCGCGCTTGCTGGGTCGTGACGGGTTGACGGCTTTGGAACGGTCGGGTTTGAGGGGTGCAGCGGTTGGGTCCGGTTCGAGCCCGGTGATCTCGGTGAGCACGCGACCGTCCGACAGCCGGATCGCCAGGGCAGCGCCCTGTCTTGCCTGCGCGGTGCTGGTCAGCACGCGACCGTCGTCGGTCGTCACGACCGCGTACCCGCGCCGCAGAGTTGCCAGCGGTGACAACGCCCGCACCCGAGCCAGTCTGTGCGCGAGGTCTTCGTCAGCGCGATCCAACCGTCGAGCAAGACTGTGCCGTGCCCGGCCTTGCAGCTCCAGCACATCGGTGCGTCGTTGCTCCGCGAGGCCATAGGGCGCGGCCAGGCTGGGCCGCGAGCACAGCGAGCTGAGCAGGCGCTGCTCGCGCTCGATGTGTTGGTCGACCGCCCTGCTTAGTCGCTGCCGAGCCTGCCGCACTCCGCTGATCTCATCGGTGACGTCCGGCACCACCTGTTTGGCGGCGTCGGTCGGCGTGGAGGCTCTCAGGTCGGCCACGAGATCAAGAAGCGGGGTGTCTTGCTCATGTCCGATGGCACTCACGACCGGCGTGTAAATCGCGCTGATGACCCGCACCAGACCCTCGTCGCTGAAGGGCAGCAGGTCTTCTAGGGACCCGCCGCCGCGAGCGACGACGATCACGTCGACGGCGGTGTCGGCCTCAAGTCGGCGGACGGCGTCGATGATCTCCCGCGCAGCAGATGTGCCCTGCACGGCGACGTTCTCGATCTGGAACTGCACACCGGGCCAGCGGCGCCTGCCGTTGTGCACCACGTCGCGCTCGGCCGCCGATGAGCGACCGGTCACCAGACCGATGCGCCGTGGCAGGAACGGCAGTGCGCGCTTGCGCTCGGCTGCGAACAGCCCCTCGGCTGCGAGGAGTTGTCGGCGTTGCTCGAGGCGGGCGAGCAAGTCACCTAGCCCGATCGGGCGGATCTGATCGACGTAGAGCGACAGGGAACCGCGCCGGTCGTAGTAGCTGGGGCGTGCGTGCACCACCACCTTGGCCCCGGGGACGATGGGCGTGGCAACACTGTCGATGACCGCGGTCGAGCACGACGCCTGCAGGGACAGGTCGGCCTCGGTGTCGCGCAGGGTGAGATAGACCCGGCTGTGCCGTCGATTGAGCTCGGCGACCTGAGCCTCGACCCAGATCCACCCCAGCCGACCAATCCACTGGCCGAGCATCGAGGAGAGCGTACGCAACGCTGCCGGGTTGTCTGCGGAGGTCTGCAAGGCCACGGGGGCACCCTAGATGCGCGCGCCTACGATGGGGCGGTGCCTGGAACTAGTGCTGATCAGTCCGTCGATGCCACCGCGATGTCCAAGCGGGTGCTGCTCGCGGCGCCCCGCGGCTACTGTGCCGGCGTCGACCGGGCTGTGATCACCGTCGAGCGGGCGCTCGACGTGTACGACCCGCCGGTGTACGTGCGCAAGCAGATCGTGCACAACAAGCATGTCGTGCAGACCCTGGAACGGCGCGGGGCGATCTTCGTCGAGGAGCTCGACGAGGTGCCCGAGGGGGCGACGGTGGTGTTCTCCGCGCACGGCGTGTCTCCTGCCGTGCACCAGCAGGCGGGCACCCGCAGCCTGAAGACGATCGATGCCACCTGCCCGCTGGTCACCAAGGTTCACCACGAGGCGAAACGGTTCGCCGCCGATGACCTCGACATCTTGCTGATCGGCCACGAGGGGCACGAAGAGGTCGAGGGCACGACTGGGGAGGCGCCGGAACGTACCATCTTGGTGCAGAACCCGACCGAGGCCGACACCGTCGAGGTGCGTGACCCGAGCCGGGTCGCGTGGCTCTCGCAGACGACGCTGTCGGTTGACGAGACCATGCAGACCGTCGACCGGCTGCGCGAGCGCTTTCCTCAACTGCTCGACCCACCGAGTGATGACATCTGCTACGCCACCCAGAACCGGCAGCAGGCGATTAAGCAGATCGCCGGTGCCTCCGACCTGGTCATCGTGGTCGGGTCGGCGAACTCATCCAACTCGGTACGCCTGGTCGAGGTTGCATTGGAGTCCGGTGCGGCGGCGTCGTACCGGGTGGATGATGCGAGCGAAGCGCAGGTGTCCTGGCTGGACGGTGTTGAGACAGTCGGGGTGACCAGCGGGGCTTCGGTCCCGGAGGAGCTTGTCGATGGCGTGCTGGACTGGCTGACCCGCCACGGCTTTCCGGCCCCGGAGTCGATGCGAACCGCCGAAGAGAGCCTGATCTTCTCGTTGCCCAAGGAACTGCGCCGAGACATCAAGGCTGCTGAGGCTGGCTGACACTCGGGCGTGTGGCCGCTAGGCGTCTGCCGCAGGGGTAACACCGCCTTGCCCACCGCTGACTAGTGAGCGGGTGAGCTGCCCGGCTGCTTTGGGCGGCGGCTCATCCGTCCGCGCAGGGCGACGACGATAAGCGTCAAGGCGTGTGCGGCGACCAGCGCACCCGCCAAATGGACGAAGCCCGCGATCACGCGCTGGGCGACCCCGGCATCGGCGACTAACCGGCCCACCTGGATGCCGTCGCCGTGCAGCACGGCGACGACCAGAAGCACGCTCACCAGCAGCAGGGGAGGGAACACCCCGGCCGTGAAGAGGTCGTTGGGGCGGACGATCAAGGCCACCCCGAGGCTGGCCACGATCAGCGTCAGTCCAAGCAGCCAGCCCACCGAGTCTGTGAGCAGGATCTCGATGAACGCCACCAGGGCCATCACTCCGAGGGCACTCGCAAGGACACGGACGACTGGCGGTTCGGCACCAACCCACGGCGCCCGTCGAGCCGGTGAACGCTCACCCGCCGGAGATCCAGTCACCGCCGCCACGGTGGCTGGCCGGTCAGTGGTCACGGTGGCGGCAACCCGCGCGGTCTGCCCAGGCAATGCGGCTCCCGGTGCAGGAGGAGCGGAAGCGGTGACCTGCTGGGTTTCCAGACCGTTCACATATGTCACGTTAGTCCTCGCAGAGGGTCATCCGGTGCGACGCGCCGTCACATCGTCGGTGGGTGGAAGGGAGCCTGCGTCGCGGTCATCGCCAGAGCTCGCGGTGCGATCAAGGTGCGCGACCAATTCAGGTGCCGATAGTGGTCGGGCGACCTGTTCGACAGGTGCGGAGGGCGCAATCTCGTCGTCGCCGACGTGCAGGTGATGCAGACGCCGCGCTGACACCAGCACCCGACCCTCCAGCGCCCCGACCGCGCTGTTGTAGGCACCGACCGCGGTCGTCAGTGAACGGCCGACCTTGTCGACGTGGACGCCCAGGGTGCCCAGCCGCTCGTAGAGCTCACACGCGACATCGTGCACCTCGCGGGCGTTGTCTGCCAGGGACTCTTGTGTCCACGCGTACGAGACCGTGCGTAGCAGGGCGATTAGGGTGGTCGGCGTCGCCGGCACCACCTTGCGGGTCGCGGCGTACTCGAGCAGCGTCGGGTCAGCGTCCAGAGCGTGGCTGAGGAAGGCGTCGCCGGGCACGAACATCACGACAAACTCGGGCGCCGGAGCGAACTGCCGCCAGTACGCTTTGGCGGCGAGTGCGTCGATGTGCTGGCGCACCTGGCGCGCGTGCTGCGTGAGTTGCTGGCTGTGCGCGTCGTCGGCGTCGTCGGCGTCATCGGCGGCAGCATCGGTCGCGCGTAGGAACGCCTCGAGCGGCACTTTCGCGTCGACCACCACGTGCCGGCCACCGGCCAGTCGGACGAGCATGTCGGGGCGTTGCATTCCATCTGCGGTGCGGGTCGACGTCTGCAGCGTGAAGTCGCAGTGCTGGACCATGCCCGCCAGCTCCACCGCGCGGCGCAGGTGCATCTCACCCCACTGGCCCCGCACCTGCGGTCGACGAAGCGCCGTGGCGAGGGACAGCGTCTCGCGCCGCAAGCCCTCACCGGTCAGGCGTACGGACTCGACTTGGGCAGCGAGGCGTTCCTGCCAGGCCACCCCCGACGACTCCAACTCGCGCAGCCGGTCATCGAAGCGATCGAGGCTGTCCTTGACCGGCGCCACGACCGCGGACGTTGCCTGCAAGGTGGCGCTGACCTGGTCGGCGGCACCGTCCTGCTCCCGCCGTCGGACACCGGCTCCCAGCCGGACGCCGGTGAGGACACCGACGGCAAGACCCGCGCAGAGGGCGACCAGGATCGTGAGGATGAGCGTGCTGATCTCCATGGCACGCACCGTGCCAGGCCGCACCGACAATGCGGCGGTGCCGCGCGTACGGGCATCTGCACCCGGGCCGTACGCTGGCGCCCCGTGGCACTCACCATCGGCATCGTCGGCCTGCCCAACGCCGGCAAGTCCACCCTGTTCAACGCGCTGACCAAGAACGACGTGGTCGCGGCCAACTATCCGTTCGCGACGATCGAGCCCAACGTCGGCGTGGTCGGTGTCCCCGACTCGCGGCTCGCCGATCTGGGGCACCTCTTCGACTCGGCCCGGCTGGTGCCCGCGACGGTGCAGTTCGTCGACATCGCCGGGATTGTCAGCGGCGCCAGCCAGGGCGAGGGGTTAGGCAACAAGTTCCTGGCCCACATCCGCGAGTCCGACGCGATCTGCCAGGTGACCCGGATGTTCCACGACGACGACGTCACGCACGTGGATGGCAAGGTGTCCCCGCCCGACGACATCGAGACCATCCGTACGGAGCTGGTGCTGGCCGACCTGCAGACGGTCGAGAACGCGCTGCCCCGGCTGGACAAGGAGGCGCGTAAGGACAAATCCCTTGTTGCGGTGCTGGCCGCCGCGCGCGCTGCCCAGGAGGTGTTGGCGCGAGGCGACACCATCTATGGCTCCGGGATGGACTCGGCGGCGCTGAGGGAGCTGTCGCTGCTGAGTGCAAAGCCGTTTGTCTACGTGTTCAACTGCGACGCCGACGAGCTCGGCGACAAGGCGTTGCTCGCCGAGACCTGCACCCTGGTGGCTCCGGCGGAGGCGATCTTCCTGGACGCGAAATTCGAGGCAGAGCTGGTCGAGCTCAACGATGACGAGGAGGCTCGGGCGATGCTCGCCGAAACCGGTGTGGACGAGCCCGGCCTGGACGTGCTGGCGCGGGTGGGGTTCGAGACGCTCGGCTTGCAGACCTACCTGACCGCCGGGCCCAAGGAGGCACGCGCCTGGACCATCCCACGGGGTGCGACCGCCCCAGAGGCGGCCGGTGTCATCCACACCGACTTCCAGCGCGGCTTTATCAAGGCCGAGGTCGTGTCGTACGACGACCTGATGGCCGCCGGCTCAATGGCGGCGGCCAAGTCGGCCGGCAAGGTGCGCATCGAGGGCAAGGACTACGTGATGGCCGATGGGGACGTGGTCGAGTTCCGCTTTGGATCAACGTCTACATCGAAGAAGTAGTCGACGGCCGGTCTGCGGCATGGGCGGGCGTTCCTCCCGTTTGGCTGGGCTACTTGGACCCGGTTATGACGCCTTCGCGTCCAAGACGCTGCGACTTCGAGTCACCGAGGGGGGCCCATGAAGGTTACAGCAGTTGGACGATGGGTGTGCGTGGCCGCCCTGTTGGTGCTTCTAGTCGCGGCGCTGATGCCTGTTTCTGGAAGCCGGATCTTGGGAACGACCACGTCTCTCGATTGAATCGCCCCGGGTCTGATGGAGGCTCTCAACCAATGAAGGATGAGAGTCATGTCAGCACCGAGAAAGTTCAGCGACGAGCTGCGTGAACGGGTCACGCGGATGGCCGTCGAGCTGCGTCGCGACCCCGCCGCCAGGAGCGGAGCGATCCGCCGAGTATCCGAGCAGTTGGGGATGCATCCCGAGACCCTGCGCAACTGGGTTCGGCAGGCCGAGATCGACGGC
>JACCYS010000135.1 GCA_013696365.1 Nocardioidaceae bacterium | reverse complement strand
CGACTCGCTCAGCCCTTCTTGGTCTCCCAGAAGATCTCGGCGATCTCGTCCACCGTGGCCAGTAGCTCGTCTGCGGTCTCCACATCACTGCTGGACTTGGTGCCACCACCGCCACCGGCGAGCTTGGTGGCCTTGTTGACCAGCTCGTGCAGCTGGGGGTACTTCTCGAAGTGCGGCGGCTTGAAGTAGTCGGTCCACAGCACCCACACGTGGTGCTTGACCAGCTCGGAGCGCTGTTCCTTGATCACGATGGCGCGAGCCTGGAAGGCCGGGTCGTCGTTGTCGGCCATCTTCTCGGCGATTGCCTTGACCGACTGGGCCTCGATCCGGGCCTGCGCCGGGTCATACACCCCGCAGGGCAGGTCGCAGTGGGCGTGCACCTCAACGGTCGGGGCGAGCAGGCTGGGCAGCAGACGCTGGAGCATCAGGATCCTTCCAGTGGCATTGGTCGGGGCATGGCGTCAGTCGAACACTACCGCTGAGGGCATGAGCTCGTGCATCGTGTACGAACGGCTGGCGATGAGGAGGTGTCGCACGGTGCAGAGATGGGGCGTGACCGTCGTAAGGGGCCGTTCGATGGCGCCCACTTTGGCGGACGGGGACCGGCTGTGGGTCCGCTACGGTGCCCGCCCGACCGTCGGCAAGGTTGCCGTGGTGCGGTTGCCGAGCGGGGTATTGGCCGTCAAGCGGCTGGCCTTCGTCGACGGTGCCGACTGGTGGGTGGAGCGGGACAACCCAGCCGAGGGCGTCGACTCGTGGAGTGTCGGCTCGATCCCGGTCGCCGACGTGCTGGCGGTCGCCGCATTCGTGTGCTGGCCACCGTCGGGGGTGATTCGATGGCTGGCCGATAGGGATCGATAGGGGACGGCCGCTACGTGGCGCGGGTCGCCTCCCCTAGGTTCGTGGTCATGCTCTCGGTATATGTGGACAAGTTCGACGCTGACGACCCGCTGGCCGGCTTGGTGATCGGTGACCTGGCGGAGTCCGAGACTCCGCCGGACTGGGTCGACGTCGAGGTCAAGGCGGCCGCGCTGAACCATCACGACCTGTGGTCGTTGCAAGGCGTCGGTCTGCCCGCCGACCGGTTGCCGATGGTGCTCGGCTGCGATGCGGCCGGGCTCGACGCCGACGGCAACGAGGTGCTTGTCCACGCAGTGATCTCCGATCCGGCGTGGCTCGGAGACGAGACTCTCGACCCCAAGCGATCGCTGCTGTCCGAGCGCTGGCCCGGCACCCTCGCCGAGCGGGTGCGGGTGCCGAAGCGCAACGTGGTCGCCAAGCCAACCGGGTTGTCGCTCGATGAGGCCGCCTGTCTGCCCACGGCCTGGCTCACCGCGTACAGGATGCTGTTTGTGCAGTCGGGGTTGCGGCCGGGTGACAGCGTGCTGGTGCAGGGAGCCGGTGGCGGGGTCGCCACCGCGGTGATCGCACTGGCTCGGGCGGCCGGCATACGGGTGTTTGCGACCAGTCGTGACGAGGCCAAGCGTCAACGTGCCGAAGAGTTGGGCGCGCACGAGGCACTCGAGACCGGAACCCGGCTGCCGCAGCGCGTGGACGCCGTCGTGGAGACGGTCGGTGCGGCGACCTGGTCACACTCAATCAAGTCGTTGCGGCCGGGCGGAACGTTGGTGATCGCGGGTGCGACCTCAGGGTTCACCCCCGAGGTCGGGGAGCTCAACCGAATCTTCTTCCTGCAGTTGCGCATCCAGGGGTCAACCATGGGCACCCGCGACGAACTGCGTCAGCTGGCCGAGTTCATGGCGCTGACTGGTGTGCGGCCGCTGATCGATCGGACCGTGACGTTCGATCAGGCCCGCGATGGGTTTGCCGCCCTGCAGGGCGGAGAGGTGTTCGGCAAGGTCGTCCTCACCCCCTAACCCCACCCCCCACCCGTGATCCGTCAGTTCTGGCGTGCTGATCCGTCACTTTTGGCGCGTATGGGCGTGAAATCCCATGGCAGTCGTAGGCCAAGTGTGGTCGGCTGGCTATGTCCGACCCGCACGTGCGTGAAGCAGACGTCGCCGACGTCGACGCCCTGGCTCGTTGTCACCTTGCCTGCTGGCGCGAGGCGTACGGTGATGCCGTCCCCGCCGCGGTGCTGGACGGATTGACCGCCGATCTGGAGGGTCGACGCGGGAGTTGGCGGCGGGCACTGTCGAGCGGCTTCATCACCTGCGTGGCAACGGTCGGCGCAGCGGTTGTGGGCTTTGCCAGTGTCGGACCAGCCCGCGATCAAGACCTTGCCCACCTCGTAGAGCTGTCAGCGCTGTACGTCCGAGCCCGGCAATACGGCAACGGGCTGGCCGATCGGCTCGTCGAATCGGTTGTCGGCCCGTCTGCGGCGTACCTGTGGGTGCTGGAGGCGAACCCACGAGCTTTGGCGTATTACCGCAAGATCGGCTTCGACATCGATGGTCACATCAAAACCCACGACGGTTTCGGCGGGGCGACCGTTATGCGCCTGGTGCGTGCCGGCACGCCAGAAGTGACGGATCGGCACGCCAGAAGTGACGGATCGTCGCGGTTGCTAGTCGGGGTCGTCGTCGAGGCGAGCCAGCCACGTGGCCAGCCGCTCGACGGGCGTCTCGAACTCCGGGTTGAGGTCGACGAACTCGCTCAGCCGCTCGACGAGCCAACCCATCGCGACCATCTCGTCACCGCGCCGCGCTTGCAGCTCTTCGACTCCTCGGTCAGTGAAGTACACCTCAGGCGAAGGCTTCCTCGATCAATTCCTTCTGCTGCTCGGTGTGGCGCGAGGCCTGACCGACAGAGGGGGCGGCGCTACCGGGTCGCGACACTCGCTTGAACGGCAGATCGCCCAGCTCAGGGGCCAGGTTGAGGGCCATATGCGGCCAG
>JACCYS010000096.1 GCA_013696365.1 Nocardioidaceae bacterium | reverse complement strand
AGCAGGGCCCGACGCGCGTGCAGCGAGACGACTTCGGCCAGCGCCGCGTTCACGGTGGCCTTTTTCGTGTCCGTTGCGAGCGCGTCCTTGGCCTGGCGGAGCAGGTCCGGATCCACGTCGATCAGCGTCTTGGTCACAACCCCCACCTCGGATATCCGTGCTTACCTAGTTCGGATACACCATGCCCTGTAGCCCACCGCTCGCGCAAGGCTCAGCCGGGACGCAAGATCGTAGTCTTGCCTGGTGTTATCTACGATCCGCTAGTCCTGCGCCGTCGCGGTTGCGGCAGCTGACGGGACCTGTGGGCCAGCGAGTGCGTGAGCATCGCGCCGAGATCTTGCGGCTGGCCGACTCACACGGGGCCAGCAATGTGCGGGTGTTCGGCAGCGTCGCGCGCGGGGAGGACACGGCGGACAGCGACGTCGACCTGCTGGTGGACCTTGCTCCCGGCACCGGCCTAGTGGGCCTTGGCCGGTTCGAGCGCGACCTACGCACCCTGCTCCATGCAGACGTCGACGTCGTGCCGGCTGACAGCCTCAAGCCGGACGTCGCTTCCGAAGCCATCCGTTCGGCGGTGCCCCTGTGAGCCGACGTGACCGCCAGCGCCTGCACGACATTCAGGCCGCCAGCGACGCCATCGACGGCCACGTGCGGCGCGGCGACCTCATGGACGGGCTCGTCTTCGATGCCGTACGAGTCCAGCTCAACGAGATCGGCGAGGAGACCACTGCGATAGGCCACTAGGTGACATCGGCGAGGGCGCTGCTCACGACGACGACCCCCGAGCCGTACTCCTGGTCGACCCAGGCCTGGATGCTGCCATCGTCGTAGGTGACCTGGACCTCGACCTCGTCATCGCCAGTGCTGCTGCTCAACCAGCCTGGCAGCTCCCGCACCTCGGTCCCGATGCGGCGCAGCTCGCTCTCGGTGTGCTCGGCTGCGGTCACGCACACCCCGCCACCCCACACTGCACGGATTGCAGTCTTGGCCGCGATCGGATCCTCGGTCACCGCGACGTTGACGATCCACGTCGCCACGTCGTCACTGCCCGCCGCGGCGTCGGTGTCCATCTGCTTCATCGTTCGTGAGTCGACGGATGTGTCGACGAAGGAGCCCGCATAGTCGTCGAGTCGATTGGCTGTGCGAAATGCCGCGTCGAGGTCCTTGTGCCCGAGACGCCTGCTGCTGACGATCCACCCACCCTCGGGTTCGGGGCACGAGGTCTTGAAAAGGGTCGCGTTCGTCGCGGGTCTGGTGGTCGTGCTCATTAGCTGGAACCATGACGCGAGGCGTCACCGTGGCGCCGTCGAAAAGGCCGGTGAACACGAACTCCCCCCACCGCGTGCCGCCCAGCTGCTGATACTCGTTGTCGTGCTCGGCCCAGTCCCACTCGCTGATGCGGGGCCCACCGCACTGGGGCGGCAAGGAGGTCATCACAACCCCCAGGCAGAGTTCAGCTCCTTCGCCCTCGTCGAGGACCAGCATGGGATGACCGGTCGTCACCTCTCTCTCGGGGATCGGTACGGACGTCGGCTGGACAGCAGGCTTGCTGGCTCAGTGGATTCAGCGACGACCGACGCGCTGCCGCCGGCCACACCCGGTGCCCTAGTCTCGGTGCCGCAGGCAAGCGGGATCAGGGAGCGGCGTCGAAAGGCCATGGTCCTGTGACGGGCCGGAACTGCATTCGGTTCCAGTAACGCCCTCGCAGTCGTCAGGCTCGCGGAGATCGTCGGTGATTGTGTGGTCGGGCGCGTCACCCACAGCGGCAATTTGTCTAACAGAACTTCCAACCAACTCCGCGCTACAGGACGAATCGAGACGACCTTGCCGGACGCGACGCGTCGCCTTGCAGGTTGCTGACCTGCACGGATACGACAACCACAGGTCTGCACGGCACACGCCGACACGGCCGGTTAGCCGCTAATAATCCCTGGGTCGTGGGTTCGAGCCCCACCCGCCCCACCGTGCCCGGCTGGTCGGGATTCACGTTCGCCAACCGTGCGTCAAGGCACCACGTCGTCGGGCAACCGGGGTGCCTTGACGCACACCTGGCAAGGAGCACGCAGGACGCAGCACGCAGCCATCAGACGCAACGCCTCGCTGTCGTCGAGCGCGGCGTCGCGCCGCCAAGACAGTCCAGGTGACCGATGCGGACAACCGCAGGCTAACTCTTGCTGTGATCGATGCCAACGGTCTCGCGCCAGTAGCGCGGGAGACTGCGATGCTCGACTGGATGAAGAGCGGTCTTGATGGCTCGCCCGTCCGTGGTGAAGATCGCCAACCTGCGCTGGGCTTGTCCTTCATGGGGCGGATGTCGGCGATGTGCGGCGGTGTCTCTCTCGACCGTGACACTGGTCGTCGAGGGAATGTCCCAGGGGTCTGCCACGATGGCGCTCGTGGTTGAACAGGTGCGGTTCCCGAGCACAAGTGGGCCACGGCTTGCGGGCCTGATCGACCCGCCGCAGGGAACGGTCCGGGGCTGGGGTGTCTTCGCGCACGGCTTCACCCTCGGCAAGGACTTTCGCGCCACGAGCCGCATCTGCCAGCGGCTGGCCAGCGAGGGCATCGGCATGCTCCGCTTCGACAACCTGGGACTCGGCGACTCCGAGGGTGACTGGGGTGATGGCTCGTTCTCGCACAAGGTCGACGACACCGCGGGGGCGGTCCGCTTCTTGGAGGGAACCGGACGAGGCGTCCGGCTGCTGGTCGGCCACTCCTTCGGCGGCGCCGCCGCCATCGCTGCCGCCCATCTGGTCGACAGTGTGCGTGCCGTGGTGAGCATCGGCGCGCCGTACGAGCCGGCGCACGTCGAGCACAACTATGACGCGCTCATCGAACGTATCGTCGCCGACGGGGAGGCACCGATCCTGATCGGCGGCAAGGCACTCATCCTCAAACGGGACTTCATCGAGGATGTGCGCGCAGCAAACCTGCACGAGCGGATCCGCACACTGCGCCGGGCCCTGCTGGTGATGCACTCTCCCACCGACAACACGGTCGGTATCGCAAACGCCAGCGAGATCTTCCGCGCCGCACGGCACCCGCGCAGTTTCGTGTCGCTCGAAGGGGCAGACCACCTGCTCACCGGAAGGAACCAGGCCGAACGTGCCGCCCGCATCATCAGCGCGTGGGCCGACCCCTACCTCGAGTAGGGGCTCGTAATCCCTCACGGTTCTATGTATGTTTACCTCGGACTGCTAGGTATTAGTTGGGGGTGGGGCAATGAAGATAGACAAGGACCTCGTGGCGGCGTCCGCGACTCCGTTGGTGCTGGGGATCTTGGCCGACGGCGGGTCATACGGGTACGCGATCCTGAAACGGGTCAACGAACTGTCCACCGGCCGGATGACCTGGACCGACGGGATGCTTTACCCGCTGCTGCACCGGCTGGAGCGCCTGGGGTACGTGGCGGCCTCGTGGCAGGTGGCGCCGAGCGGTCGACGTCGCCGGCACTACGAGATCACCGCGTCCGGCAAGCAGGCACTGGCCGAGCGGCGGCAGCAATGGGAGGTGGTCACAGGCGCCCTGGACCGGGTATGGCGGGAGGCCGCTATTGGTCCGAAGCCGTTGCTGGCGCCGGCCGCCGGGCTGGAGCGGTGACGCGGATGGACGGGATGCTGCACTCCGAGCCGGAGACGCAGATCGGCCACTGGCGGGGCTATGTGCAGCGCCATCGGGCAATCAGCGCCGGCGACGCCGAAGAGCTGGAGGACCACCTACGCGAGCAGATCGCCGACCTCGAGCAGGCGGGCCTCAGTGGCGGCGAGGCGTTCCTCGTCGCCGTGCGGCGGATGGGCGACCTCGATCAGGTCTCCCGCGAGTTCGCCCGGGAGCACTCCGAGCGTCTCTGGAAGCAGCTCGTCCTCACCTCCGGGCCCGACGAGCAGACGGATGCGCACGCGCGCCGAGAGCTGGCGATCGTGCTCGGCCTCGCCGTGGCCTCAGCGCTGGCGATCAAGGTGCCGCCGCTGGTCGGCCTCGGCTGGACCGACGACAGCGCAGGCTTCTATGCGCGCAACCTGAGTCTGTTCGTGCTGCCGTTCCTGGCCGCCTTCTTCGCGTGGAAGCGCCAGCTGAGCTGGTCGGACTCGTTGCGACTGCTGGTGCCGCCCTTCGCGCTTGGGGCCGTGGTCGCCAACGCCTACCCATTCACCGAGAACGGGGCCACGGAGGTCCTGACCGCGATCCACCTGCCCATCGCGCTGTGGTTGGCAGCCGGTCTGGCCTACGTGAGCGGTGACGTTGGCTCGCACCGGCGCCGGATGGACTTCATCCGGTTCACCGGCGAGTGGGTGGTGTACTACGCGCTGCTCGCCCTCGGTGGTGGAGTGCTCGTCGGGCTCACCACGGCTGGTTTCGCCACCCTCGAGGTGAACCTCTCCACGGTCGTCCCCGAATGGGTTCTCCCGTGCGGCGCGCTGGGTGCCGTGATCATCGCCGGCTGGCTGGTCGAGGCCAAGCAGAGCGTTGTGGAGAACATCGCGCCCGTCCTCACCCGGGTTTTCACCCCGCTGACGACGCTCATGCTGCTGGCGTTGCTGGTGGCGATCCCGGCCGCCGGGGGCCTGGTCGAGGTCGACCGGACCTTGCTCATCCTCGTGGACCTGATCCTGGTGCTCGTGCTCGGACTGCTGCTGTACGCGCTCTCTGCGCGCGACCCGCACGCTCCGCCGGACACCTTCGACCGGCTCCAGCTCCTCCTGGTGGTCAGCGCCCTCGCCGTCGACGCATTGATGCTCTATGCCATGTTCGGTCGGGTTGCCGAGTTCGGCGTGAGCCCGAACAAGGCGGCGGCCCTCGGTCTCAACCTTGTCCTGCTGGTCAACCTCGCCTGGGCCGCCCGACTGAGCATCGGCTTCTTGCGCCGCCGGTTGCCGTTCACGAGGCTCGAGCGCTGGCAGACGACCTACCTGCCCGTCTACGGCATCTGGGCCGCAGTCGTCGTCCTGACCTTCCCACTCGCCTTCGGATTCGCCTGACCCCGACGATCGGCCCCGGCGCGCACAGTCAAACGGCCCGCCCGCGCGCTCTTGATCGTGGCGGGCATCGGCGAGCACACTCCACCCATGACCGAGCCGATTCGGGTGGTCCAGCCAGACGACCTCACCGATGCTGACCCGACCCCGGGGATGCGCCGGCAGCAAGCGGTAGATGTCGATGGGCTGTGGGCGGGGGTGGTGCATACCGATCCGGGGTCGACGTCGGGGTGGCATCACCATGGCGCGCACGAGACCAGCCTGTACGTCGTCGCCGGCGCCATGCGCCTCGAGTTCGGCCCGGGGGGCGCATCGGTGGCCGACGCGGCGCCCGGCGACTTCGTGCACGTGCCAGCCCACGCCGTGCACCGCGAGTCCAACCCCGGCGACGAGCGGGCCAGCGCCATCATCGCGCGGGCGGGCACCGGGGCGCCCACGATCAACGTGGACGGACCGGATGACCGCTGAGCGCCAAGGGCAGTACCATGCGTGACCGCGACGCCACCGGACGGCCCCGCCAGGCGCGCCCACGAGACGCGTTGGGTCGCCCGCTGCCGTACGGCACCGCCGGCGTGCAGCCAGTCTCGGAGGAGCCGCTGCCGCCAGCCGAGACGGTGACCACCGCGTGCCGGCTGATCGCCGCGGGGCGACCGTTTTCTGCCCACGAGGTGCTGGAGGCCAGATGGAAGGACGGGCCCGATGCCGAGCGCGACCTGTGGCAGGGGCTCGCTCAACTGTGCGTGGCGCTCACCCACGCGGCCCGCGGCAACGCCACCGGGGCCAGCAGGCTCGTGGAGCGGGGGGCTGGTCGGATCGAGCGGTACCGGCTCGGTGACCACCCCACCTACGGCCTCGACCTGGGCGCCGTGCTCAGTTGTGCACGGGAACAGGTCTACCACTCCAACCCCGACGCGGAAAGTGAATAATTAACGACATAGCGTGACATGCCGCCCTCCACGGCTCTAATCTGCGTTGTAGTCGGCCCGCCGGGGGCCCGTGCTTGCCGGGGAGATCTCGTGGGTCGGTGTGTGCGCTTGGCGGCGCTGGTGGTCTGCTTCGCCCTGGTCTCGTCGACTGCGTCAGTCGCGTCACCTGAGCACCCCCGCGTGGTGCGAGCAAATCCCGCCAACTTCACCCCGCGGGTGGTTCCGGACTCCGTCGTCGGACATCCGCATGTGGATGCGTTCAGTCGCTCTGGCGGCGTCGTCTATGCCGGCGGAACCTTCCGCACGGTGCGCAACGCCGCCGGCACCCGCACTTATCGGCGCCAGCACGTGATGGCTTTCGACGCATCCACGGGCGCGGTGCACTCCTTCGCCCCCAGAGTGGACGGGCCGGTGTGGTCGGTGCAGGCGGTGGGGAAGCCCGTCTACCTCGGTGGCTCCTTCCGCAACGTCAACGGCGTGCGGCGCCCAGGGTTGGTGAAGGTCGACGCGCGTACCGGCAAGGTGCGACGCCGCTTCAACGCCGGGTTCGACGGTGGACGGGTCAACGAGATCCACCGGGTGGGGCGGCGCCTCGTCGTCGGCGGCAGCATTCCTGGCGCACTTGTCGCGCTGAAGCCGCGGACGGGGCGCAACACCGGCTACCTGCGGCTGCGGGTCCGCGGGGAGATCACCGGCAGCTGGGGCCGAACCGCCGTCTACCACTTTGCGGTGAGTCCGGACGGCAAGCGACTGGTAGCAGTCGGAAACTTCACCATGGTGGCCGGCAAGTCCCGCAAGCGTGCCTTCATGGTCCGCCTCGGCAAACGTTCCCGGTTGGCACGTTGGTACTACAAAGCCTTCCGCAAGCCGTGCTCCTCAACCGATGCGCGCCGGGTGGCCTACCTGCAAGACGTCGACTTCTCCCCGCACGGCGGCTACTTCGTGGTGGTGTCCACCGGGCAGATCTCCCGCAGGGGAGAGCTTGGCGAGACGGTGTGCGACGCCGCGGCACGCTTCGAGACCGACGTACGACACCCTCGCCGGCCTACGTGGATCAACTACACCGGCGGTGACAGCGTCTGGTCGGTGGCGGTCACCGGCGCCGCCGTGTATGTGCAGGGGCACTTCACCTGGCTCAACAACGCCGGCGGCTATCAGGGCCATCCGGTGAACACGGCGGTGCGCCGTCGAGGCATCGGAGCGATCAACTCGCGGACCGGCAAAGCGTTGGGGTGGAACCCGGACAAGCCCGCCAGGATCGGCGGCAAGGACTTTATGGTCACCGGCAAGGGACTGTGGGTCGGCTCGGACAGTCAGCGTTTCAACGGCGAGCCGAGGCGCGGGGTGGCGTTCGCCCCGCTGTGAGGCGGTGACCGGCACGACGGCATGGATGGCCTGTCGAGACGTCGTCAGTCCGCGCAGTCGATCGCGACGGCGAGCGCCGCGCAAATCTGTCGCATCCGATCGGCCAGCCGACCGATTCGCTCGACGAGGAGCGCGACCGACACACTCTCCACAGAGTCGCGCTGGAACTGTGGTCACGACCGGGCGACAGCTTCGCGGAAGGACGCCAGGTCGCCCCACTCGTCCGGCTCGTCGAGCGGGTGTTCGTCGTACGCGGCATAACTGGCGTCGACCTCGGTTGCGCGGT
>JACCYS010000097.1 GCA_013696365.1 Nocardioidaceae bacterium | reverse complement strand
GGCTACTGCTTCCAGGTGGACATGCTGCGCCGGACGCTCGCTGCGGACGGTCAGGTGGTCGAGGTGCCCGTCTCCTACATCGAGCGCAGCCAAGGAGAGTCGAAGATGTCACTGCCGATCGTCGGTGAGGCACTGTGGCGCGTCACCTGGTGGGGATTGGCACGATGGGGGTTGGCACGGTGGAAGCGCGGAAGGCGGTGGACCGCACGTACTGACCTTCCCAACGCCGCCGTACGCCGCGTCCACCGGGTGGGGAGGGGCTGAGATGGCGCGCTGGCTGATCGCCGCGTTCCTGGTGATGCCGATCGTGGAGATTGCGGTCATCATCCAGGTCGGACAGTTCATCGGCACCTGGCCGACCGTGCTGCTGCTGGTGGCCGAGAGCCTCCTCGGCACCTGGCTGGTGCGCCGCGAGGGCCGCAAGGCGTGGGCCAACCTGCGGGCGATGCTGTCGGCTCCCCATGCCCCCGAGGTTGCTCTCACCGACGCTGGACTGGTGCTGGTCGGGGGTGCGTTGTTGTTGACCCCGGGCTTTGTGACCGATGCGGTCGGCTTCGCATGTCTGCTGCCTGGCCTGCGGCCGATGATGCGCAGACTGGTCACCCGCGCGCTGACACACCGATCCGAGCGGTCGGCCCGCGTGCGGCTGGTGGGTCAACGCCGGGTGGATCCACCGCGCTGAGCAACGCCGCGCGGGTCAGACCCGTGGGCGTCAGGCTGAGCGCTTGGTCGTCCGGCGCGAGCGGTGCAGGTGCACCGGACCGATCTCACCCGCGCGCAGCAACTCGAGCCGCTCGGTGAGGATGTCTTCCAGTTCGGGGATGGAGCGTCGCTCACGCAGCATGTCCCAGTGTGTGCGCACCGGCTTGGCGAGCTTGTCCTCGATCGCCCCACCGTCGCGCCGGGTGCCCTCGGCGCCGCAGCGTGGACACTCCCACAGCGACGGGACATCGGCGTCGTGCGCAAAGACCAAGCTGAACTCGTGGCCCTGCGTGCAGTCGTAGGCGATCTGGGTACGAGGCGCCATCTCGACGCCGCGCTCATCCTCGAAGCTCTGCGTCCCCAGGCGTGTGCCGCGTAGTGCGCGGTCCGACATGGAGTCCTCCGTTCGGGTGGCTGACGGTCCAATCGTGGTTCGCACCAAGAGGACCTACGGTTTGCTCAACGATTCAATTTGGGTCAACATTCCGTCCCGATGAGCGTCGCACGTCACATCAGACTACCTTCGGTGGCAGATTGCCTGCCTCGACAATGGCACGTCGCACGTCAACGCGCAGCAGCAGGACAAAGCCGACCACAAAGAAGATGGCCAGCGCCGCGAGTGCTGGGCGATACGAGTCGGTTGTCTGCTGAACTAGGCCGAACACCAGCGTGCCGAGCCAGCTGGTGCCCCGCTCGCAGGCCTGATAGAGGCTGAAGTACTCCGCCTCTCGCCCGGGCGGGATCAGCTGACTGAACAGTGAACGGGACAGCGCCTGAGTGCCGCCGAGCACGATGCCGATGGCGGTGGCCAGCGCTAGGAACGGCAGCAGCTCGCCGGCGGGCAGCAGATAGCCGACGCCCACCACCGCGATCCAGACGCAGAGTCCTGCCAAGATGGTTCGCCGGCTGCCCAGCCTGGCCGCGATGCGTCCGAACAGCAAAGCGCCGCCGAAGGCAACGAACTGCACGAGCAAGATGGTGGCGATCAGCGCACCGGTCTCGAAGCCGAGCTGCTTATCACCGTAGACGCTGGCGGTGCCGATAACAGTCTGGATCCCGTCGTTGTAGAACAGGTAGGCCAGCAGGAAGGTCAGCGTCATCGGGTAGTTGCGAGCATCGCGCAACGTGGCGACCAGCTGGCCGAAACTGCGCCGGACCAGCGGCCCTGTCGCCGGGACCACGTCGCGCGGTGGCCGGTCGCGCAGCCGCCGGTATGGGATGAGGGTGAACAGAGCCCACCACAGCCCGGCGGAGGCGAGGCTGACCCGCACCGCCATCGCAGTGGACAGGCCGAGCGATTCGTGCAGAGTGACGATCGCCAGATTCACCGCCAGCAGCAGCCCGCCGCCGAGGTAACCGAACGCCCACGCCCGTGAGGACACCGCATCCCGCTCGTCCGGTGTGGCGATCTCACACAAGATGGCGTCGTAGACCACCAGGCTGGCCCCGAACGCGATGTTGCCAATCAGCAGCAGTGCAGCGCCGAGCTGCCAGTTGCCGCCTGAGACGGTGAACATCGCCACCGCCATCGCAGCACCCGTCCAAGCCAGACGTCCCATCAACCGCCGCTTGGAGTTGCTGCGGTCCGCGATCGCGCCGACCACCGGCAGCACCAGCGCGGACAGCACGGTCGAGACGGTGATGACGTAGAACACCAGCGAGCCCGGGGAAACCGCCACCCCCAGCACACTCAGGTCGGTGCGACAAGGAGCACCAACGGTGCCGGATTGGCCACAGGCAGCCACCTCGGCGACGCTCGTGAGGTAGGGAGCGAAGAGCACCGCGCCGATGGTGGTGGCGTAGGCGGAGTTGGCCCAGTCGTACCACGACCAGGCTCGCTGCTCGGCGCGCCTGTTGACCTCGTCGGCTGCTGGCACTTGTCCGGGCGCAGTATTCACCGCGCCCCCCTCCGCTCAGCGAGAGCAGAGCCGACAAGGTCGATCCGGTCGGTGATCAGTGCGTCCACCCCCAGATCGAGCATGGCCCGCATGGTGGACAGATCATCGGCCCCCCACACATGCACCTGCAGGCCGGCAGCGTGCGCGCGCCGGACCAGACCTGCTGTGACCACCGTGATGCCGCGGGTGCGCGGCGGCACTTGCGCGGCCACAGCTCCGCGCCGGGCAGCAGTGCCCCACACCCAGGGGGTTGGGCCGAAGCGCAGCAGCGCGACCTCCAGGCTGCTGCACGAAGTTGCCTGGCCGACGGCGAGGCGCCGGATGCGCCGGATGCGCCGATCGGCGAACGTCGCCAGGCAGACCCGGTCGCGAGCATCCGCGGCGGCCACCGCCGACAGGGTCGGCAACACCGCGTTGTCGGCCTTGATGTCGACGTTTATCAGCGCATCCGGGAACGCGACCAGCAGCTCGTCGAGCCGGGGGAGCGGCTCGCGGCCGTCGACGCGCAGCCGAGACAGCTCGTCCCAGGTCAGCTCCTTCACGGCGTGTGGGACGCCGCACAAGCGGTCGAGCCGGGCATCGTGCACGACCACCGCAACGCCGTCCCTGCTGGCCCGGACGTCGGTCTCGAACCCGCGTATGCCGTCTCTCCACGCGGTGGCGAAGGCGCGTATCGTGTTCTCGATGCCAATGTTGGGGGGATAGCCTGCGCCGCCGCGGTGCGCCATCGCGAACGGCAGCACAGCGTCGTGGAAGGCGTGGTTGGTGCGTGCGGCAACCATCAGACCAGTATTGGAGCATGGGCGGCGGGGGCGACCACACAGACAACACCGCATCGACCGGGTGCTGGCCCCCGGTGCCCGGTCGGGCGTGGACTCTCGGCGGGACGCTGTTTAGGGGCTACGGTGGCGAAGATGAGCACCGAGGACACAGCCAGCATCGTTTGTCCGGCCTGCCAGGGAAACATGGCTGTGCACGACCGCCTGCGGGTGCAGGTCACCCAATGTCAGGACTGCCGCGGCATCTTCCTGCAGCGGTCCAGCCTCGCTGACCTCATCGAGACCGAGAACGATTGGCATGTGTCGCGAGGACCGCGGACTCAGCCACTGCCACGCATCACCCCGGATATGGTGGCTCCGGCCGACGTCGTGCCACCCGCCGGGCAGCTGTCGGCACGGTCGTTCGTGGACGCGCTGTTCGGCTGATCGGCCGACCAGCCGGGTTAATCTCAGCCTCGGCTCGACCACCACGAGGCTGTACGGGTCTCGCAGGGCTTGCCCGCGTGCACATGCAGCCGGCCGGCCGCCGGCTCGGCCACAACCACAGCCAGTGTTGCGGCTCGCTGACCGATCGGCGCCTGCGGGAACCCGTGGACACACACACTGCGCTCGCCAAGGTCATGGGTGGCCAGCTTCTCGGCGAGCGGCTGCGGCGTGCCTAGCCAACCCGCTGAGCTGGGGTCGGATGTCCGGGCGAGCACCGCGACCCGGTCGAGGCGTTCGCGGCTGGTGGACAACTCAGACGTCACCCCCGCGTCTGGTCCCACCCCACCGACGACAAAGTGGTTGGTGTGCGCTAGCCAACTGCCGTGCTCGCCGTCACTGTGCTCGAGCACGGCGGGCCCGCCCGGGTACAACTCCACGGTGCGGGCCGACCAGTCGCCGTGGTCATCCCTGGCGGTCACGGTGATCGCCGCCGACGCGGTCACATCGGCGTCGCTGGCGATGGCCGCGGCGTCCGCGATGGTGCTGGCCTCGTCGAGCAGGCGCCGGGACACCACGTGTGCCGGCACCCCTCCGCGGCCCGAGTCGTCACGGTGCCGCAGGGCGTTGAAGTGCACCCCAATACCCGACCTTGGCGGCGGGTCCACCGCGAGACCTATCTTGCCGACGATGCCGTACTCGGTGAGCGTGTGCACCGTACGGCCGCTCGGCAGTCTCAGCGTCCACACAAACCACGACTCATGCAAGGTGGCGTGCCAGTCCCAGGTCTGCGCGCTGATCGGGGGCCCTCCATCGGGCAGCTGCACCAGCGTTGAGCACTCGCTGACTTGCTCGCCGGGCAGCGCACCAGTGGCCAGCAGCCGCTGGTCACCGAGCGCCAACAGCTCGCTCCGAGCGTTCAGCGCTGCCACCTGCCACTCGGCGAGGTCGGCGCCGGCAGCGATGCCGGCGATCTCGGCACGCAGTGCGGAGCTGAACTCCGCTATCGGTTGCAGCACCGCCTCGCCCACGGATCTCACCTCGGCGGGTGTCACAGCGTAGGCGGCCCACAACTCGCGATAGCGGTCCCAAC
>JACCYS010000092.1 GCA_013696365.1 Nocardioidaceae bacterium | reverse complement strand
GCCGACTCCAGCGCCTCGACGTACTCGGCGATCTCGCTGTCCTTTCGAGCCAGCTCGTCCACCCCTCGCTCCCAGGCCCGTGCCTCCTCCACCAGGTCGCCGACGTCGACCGATGTCTCAATGATGTCCTCGAGGCGGCCAAGCAGCGCCAAGGTGGCCTTCGGGCAGGGTGACTCTGCCACGTAGTGCGGGACCGCCGCCCATAACGACAGGCTGGGCATGTCCGCCTGCGCGCAGAAGTCTTGGAACACCCCCGTAATACCGGTCGGGCCCTCATACCCCGACGGCTCGATTCCCAACGTCTCGGCAAGTGCGGGGTCGCTGACCGATCCGGTGACCGGGATCGGCCGACTGTGCGGCACGTCGGCCAGCAGCGCACCCAGCGACACGACCAGACGTACACCCAGGGTCTCGGCGCGTTCCAGGATGTCCGCGCAGAACTGCCGCCAGCGCAGGTTCGGCTCGACCCCCTGCAGCAGCACGAGATCGCGGTCACACCCTGGCGGGCGCGCCACGTAGAGCCGGGTGGTCGGCCAGACCAGCAGCCGGTCACCGCCAGCGTCTGTGGCGATGGTTGGTCGGGTCCGCTGGAAGTCGTAGTAGTCGTCCGGCTCCAACTCGGCCAGCAGATTGGCGTCCCACTGCTCGATCAGCCGGTCGACGGTTGCCGAGGCGGCTTCCGCAGCGTCGTTCCACCCCTCGAAGGCCGCGATCATGATGGGGTCGACCAGGTCTTCCCCGATCACCGGATCACTCATTGGCTCAGCCTACGGCGGTCCGCGACCCGACGAGGCAGGCCCACGACGGAAGGTGTCCTGTGCCTGTCCGGTGCACGGGCCCGTTCGCTCTAGGCTTGGCCCATGACGTCTGCCCGCGAGGACCTGCGCACTGCACTCAGCCAACGCGTCGTGGTGGCGGATGGGGCGATGGGCACCATGCTGCAGGAGCACGATCTCGGGCTGGATGACTTCGAGGGCCACGAAGGCTGCAACGAGATCTTGTCGGTGACGCGACCCGATGTGGTGTCGGCCATCCACGACGCCTACTTCGCGGTTGGCGCCGACTGTGTCGAGACCAATACCTTCGGCGCCAACTTCGGCAATCTCGGCGAGTACGACATCACCGACCGCATCGGCGAGTTGGCCCACGCCGGCGCCGCGGTCGCCCGGGCACGGGCCGACCACTGGTCCACCGATGAGCGTCCACGCTGGGTGCTTGGCTCAGTTGGTCCCGGCACCAAGCTGCCCACCCTCGGCCATGTCGAGTTCGCCACCTTGCGGGACGCTTTCGCCGAGCAGGTGCGCGCGATGGTCGACGGCGGTGTGGATGCGGTGCTCGTAGAGACCGCTCAAGACCTGTTGCAGGCCAAGGCGGCTGTTATCGGCGCCCGCCGGGCGCTCACTGCCACTGGGGCGGATCTTCCGCTGATGGTGCACGTGACGGTCGAGACCACCGGCACGATGCTGCTGGGAACCGAGATCGGCGCGGCGCTGACAGCGCTCGAGCCGCTGGACATCGACCTCATCGGTCTGAATTGCGCCACCGGGCCCGCCGAGATGAGTGAACACTTGCGGCACCTGTCCCGGCACGCTCGAATCCAGGTCGGTTGCATGCCCAATGCGGGGCTTCCGCAGCTCACCGCCACCGGTGCGGCGTACCCGCTCACCCCTGAGCAGCTGGCCGACGCGCTGGACACCTTCACCCGCGAGTACGGCCTCGGCCTGGTCGGCGGCTGTTGTGGCACCACCCCCGAGCACGTACGCCAGGTCGTCGAACGGGTACGCGGACGGGAGCTTGCGCACCGGCAGCCGACGAGCGAGGCGGGAGCCGCGTCGCTGTACCAGCACGTGCCGTTCCGGCAGGACACCACCTACCTGTCGATCGGTGAGCGCACCAACGCCAACGGCAGCAAGGCGTTTCGCGAGGCGATGCTCGAGGGCCGGCTCGACGACTGTGTGGAGATCGCCCGCGGCCAAACCCGGGACGGTGCGCACCTGCTCGACCTGTGTGTCGACTACGTCGGGCGCGACGGCGTGGCCGACATGAACGAGCTGGCGACTCGGCTGGCCACGGCGTCAACACTGCCGGTGGTGCTCGACTCCACTGAGCCGCAGGTGATCGAGGCCGGGCTCGAGCGCCTCGCGGGCCGCTCGCTGATCAACTCGGTCAACTACGAAGACGGCGACGGCCCCGGGTCGCGGTTCGCGCGGATCATGCCGGTCGTCCGTGAGCACGGTGCGGCGGTGGTCGCGCTGACCATCGACGAAGAGGGCCAGGCCCGTACCGCGGAGTGGAAGGTTCGGGTTGCCGACCGGCTGATCACCGACCTCACCCAGAGCTGGGGGATGCGGGTTGAGGACATCGTCGTGGACTGTCTCACCTTCCCGATCACCACCGGCCAGGAGGAGACCCGTCGCGACGCCATTGAGACGATCGGCGCGATCCGCGAGCTCAAGACGCTCTACCCGAACGTGCAGACGACGCTCGGTGTATCCAACATCTCCTTCGGCGTGAACCCTGCAGCCAGGATCGTGTTGAACAGCGTTTTCTTGCACGAGTGCGTCGAGGCCGGGCTGGACTCGGCGATCGTGCATGCGGCGAAGATTCTGCCGCTGTCGCGCATCCCTGATGAGCAACGCGAAGTGGCCCTCGACCTGGTCTACGACCGCCGGCGCGAGGGTTACGACCCGCTGCAGCGGCTGCTGGAAGTGTTCTCCGGCGTCACTGCCGCAGAGAGCAAGGCGGATCGCGCAGCCGAGCTGGCGGCACTGCCGCTGCCGGAGCGGCTGCAGCGTCGCATCGTGGACGGCGAGCGCAACGGATTGATCGACGACCTGGACGAGGCGTTGGATGAGGGCCGGCCCGCGCTCGGCATCGTCAACGAGGACCTGTTGGCCGGCATGAAGACCGTGGGGGTGCTGTTCGGCTCGGGCGAGATGCAGCTGCCGTTCGTCTTGCAGTCGGCGGAGGTCATGAAGCTGGCCGTCGCCCATCTCGAACCGCACATGGAAGCCACCGACGAGCAAGGCAAGGGCACGATCGTGCTGGCCACCGTCAAGGGCGACGTGCACGACATCGGCAAGAACCTTGTCGACATTATCTTGACCAACAACGGCTACACCGTGGTCAATCTCGGCATCAAGCAGCCGGTCAACAACATCTTGGAGGCGGCCGAGGAGCACCGGGCCGACGTCATCGGCATGTCCGGTCTGCTGGTCAAGAGCACCGTAATCATGCGCGAGAACCTCGAGGAGCTCAATCAGCGCGGACAGGCCACCCGCTTCCCCGTCATCCTCGGCGGGGCCGCGCTGACCCGCGCCTTCGTCGAGGAGGACCTGGCCAGTCTGTACGAGGGTGAGGTCCGCTACGCCCGGGATGCGTTCGAGGGGCTGCGGTTGATGGATGCTCTGGTGGCCGTCGGTCGCGGAGTGCCCGGCGCCACCCTTCCCGAGCTTCGAACCCGCCGGGTGCGGCACGTGGACCGCGGCGGCAAGGAGCCCGTTGAGGTCCCGGATCGTTCTGATGTGGCGCTGGACAATCCGGTGCCCACCCCACCCTTCTGGGGCTCGCGGATCGTGAAGGGCATCGCCCTGGCGGAAGTGTCGGACTGGCTCGATGAGCGCGCCACGTTCATGGGCCAGTGGGGTTTGCGCGGTGCGCGCGGCGGCGACGGCCCGTCGTACGAGGAGCTGGTCGAGACGGAGGGGCGGCCGCGACTGCGGGCGCTGTTGGAGCGGGTGCACACCGACCGGGTGATGGAGCCGGCGGTGGTCTACGGGTATTGGCCGTGCTGGTCCGAGGGGGACGACGTGGTCGTGCTCGACCGGGAGACCCAGTCCGGCGAGATCGCCCGGTTCACGTTCCCCCGCCAGCAGCGGGACAGGTTCTTGTGCCTGGCGGACTTCTTCCGTCCCAAGGACTCCGGTCAGGTTGACGTGATCGGATTCCACCTGGTGACCATGGGCAACCGGGTCGCTGAAGTGACTGCGGAGATGTTCGAACGCGACGCCTACCGTGACTACCTTGAGCTGCACGGACTCTCGGTGCAGCTCACCGAGGCGTTGGCGGAGCGCTGGCATGCGCGGATCCGGGCCGAGCTCGGCATCGACGG
>JACCYS010000057.1 GCA_013696365.1 Nocardioidaceae bacterium | reverse complement strand
GGGTACAGCAGCCAGTGCAGTCCGCGCGGCGTCTCCTCGCGAACCAGGATCAGCAACTACGTCAATGACCAGCGATGCGTCGACGATCACCCCACGGGCCGAGCACTCAGCTGATCGGCCCGCTCATGATGTGCGTCATCGACCAGCTCCAAAACCGCGTCCCGCTCGCTCTTTGGTACCTCCGGGCCGCCACGCAACCGCTCTGCGGTGCGAGCGATCGCGGCTTGCCGCCGCAGGTACACCGCTTGGGCGTGGACTGCGTCGCGGAGATAGCTCTGCAAGGATGCGCCTTGCTCCGCTGCCGCTGAGCGGATCTGATCGAGGTCATCCAGAAGCACGTCCCGAATAAGTACGTTCGGCATGTAGCAATGATAGCAAGGTGGCTATCATTGCTGCAGGCAACGTGCGTACGTCGGAGCTTCGAGTCGGCACGCCGATCGATCTCCTGACCCAGTAGGGGATCAGCATGCGGGTGGGCTTGATCTTCGGGCTACTTCGGCGTGGGATGGGGACGTGAGCAAGCTGGGTTCTCCGGAAGGGCAACGACTTGCCCATCGCCTGCACACTGGCTGCGGGCGAGGGGCAAGCTCGGATGCGCCGTTGGCAAGCGCTGGCCCACCTCGCCAATCCCCGCGCCACCCGCGCCACCGGCGTCACCGACGAGGGGATCGCCGAGACCATCGCTCTGGTTGCGCTCAACGTCTTGATCAACTACTTCAACAAAGCGGCCGGCGTTGAGGTCGACTTCCCGATCGTCACCGCCTGGCCACCTTTCCACCGGCAGGACGTCATCCGCATGAGCAACGACCCGGTCCCCTCACGACCCCCGCTACCACCCTTCGACGAGGCAGGTGCCCTGGCCAAGGTCCAGGCCGCCGAGGACGCCTGGAACACCCGCGACCCTGAGCGCGTCGCCGCGGCCTACACGCCAGACTCCGTCTGGCGCAACCGCGACGAGTTCGTCGCCGGACGAGAACAGATCGTCGCGTTCCTGACCCGCAAGTGGCAGCGGGAGCACGACTACGCCCTGCGCAAGACGCTCTGGGTCTTCCGACTCGACCGCATCGCCGTTCGCTTCCAGTACGAATGGCACGACGACGCCGGCCAGACCTGGCGGTCCTACGGCAACGAGCTGTGGGAGTTCACCAGCACCGGCCTCATGTGCCGCCGCGAGGCCAGCATCAACGACCTCGCGATCACCGCAGACCAGCGACGCATCCACGGCCCGCGCCCCGAGGCCGAGCGCGGCCTCGAGATACCGGTCCAATAGCTCGGGACCAAGGAGGAACCCGTGCACCTCGCCGCCCTGTGGCGCTACCCATTCAAGTTGCTGGCCGGGAAGCCGCTGGCAGTCGCCGCACTCACCCCTCAAGGGGTGGCAGGAGACCGCTACGTGCATGTCAGCAGCGGCTCCGGCCCGCTCACCGGCCGCACCCGCGCCGGCCTGCTGACCCTGCCCGCCGCCACCTCCTGCGACGGGCAAGCCACCATCGCGGGTCCGCCGTGGGACTCGCTCGAGGCGCTGCGGCTCGTTCGGGAGAGAGCAGACCCAACAGCAACCCTGCGCCGCTATGACGGCCCCGAGCGCTTCGACATCACCAACCTGCTCGTCGCCACCGACGGGGCGGTCCGACGCTTCGGGCACGACGTGCGCCGGCTGCGCCCCAACCGGCTCCTCGGCGGAGCAGACCCTGAGGAAGACGCCGCCGGCCAGGGGCGGCGCTGGCCATCACAGACGCGCCCTCATCGGCATCCACTCGGTCCGCCAACGGCGCATCGCCGGAATACTCGCGGCGGACGCCCCAGTTGAAACCTGTATGACACTGACACCAACGCAGACCCCACCAGCGCTGTCGCTGCCGCTCACCGGCGGCGGGAGTACCGACGACCTGGCGCTGGGCACTGGCGTCGACGGACGGTTCTCGCTGGTGGTGTTCTTCCGCGGGCTGCACTGTCCCGTGTGCCGCAAGCAGGTCGGCGAACTCGATCACCATCTCGGTGATCTGCACGAGGCCGGCGTGGGCCGGGTCCTCGCGGTCAGCATGGAGACACCCGAGCGCAGCGCCCAGCTGGTCCAGGAGTGGCACCTGGGAGACCTGCCGGTGGCCCATGGCCTCAGCGAGGCGTCCGCGCGCGCATGGGGCCTGTTCGTCTCCACCGCGATCAAGGACGGCGAGGCGCCGGTGTTCAACGAGCCTGGCGTGTTCGCCCTCGACGCCGATGGGACCGTGTACTGGAGCAACGTGTCCTCGATGCCGTTCGGACGCCCGGCCCTCGACGACGTGCTCGCCGGGCTGCAGTTCGCGCAGAAGCAGGACTACCCGGCCCGGGGCGCGGCCTGAGCCCAGACGCTGCGACGCCGGGGACGCCCGCTCGGCAGGACGCTCAGGAACGCGGGGGCATCGCCGTCTCGATCGGATCACCGGCCACTCGGACCTCGAGATCCTCACCGTGAAAGGCAAGGTGGTCAGCGATGAGCCTCACCCCGTCGTAGGGCTCCGGGTAGTACCACGCGCCGTCTCGCACTCCCGCGACGTGCAGGTAGGACGCCACTCCCTTGTACGGGCAGTAGCTGTGGGTCGGGGAGACCTCTAGCAGCTCTTCTCGAACATCCCCCCGGGGCACGTAGAAGCGGTTCGGGAGGTGCCCCTCGGAGAGCACCAGCGCTCTTCGGGTCTGCGCGACCACCTCGCCGCACACGCTGATCTCGACGGGCCGTGAGGTGCGACGCACGTCGATCCGCGTGTAGGGGTCGCGCGGGTGCGCACCGGTTTCCTCATCCTCGTCGAACCAGGCATCCATCTTGTCCCAGTAGAAGGCGACGTAGCCCCCCAGCCAGGACGCCTCAGGCTGCGGTTCGATGTAGCCCCAAGCGGCGTTCGACGCCCTCTGGCCACCCGCCTCGACGTCCCAGTACGACGCGCCGCCTTTGAACGGGCAGTGGGTCGTGTGCTCGGTCGCAGTCAGCGTCGCGAGGACGTCCTCGCGCGGCAGATAGAGCACCACCATCAGGTTGCTCTCGTGCAGCAGCATCGCCCGCACGGAGTCCAGCACTAGCTCGCCGCCGAGGAAAGCGCGGATGCGGCGCGGGAACGGGTCGAAGAACAGCCGGTGCCGCGGCCCGTTGACCTCGTAGTTCACGGTGGCCGGTTCGGTACTGGACAGCGGCCGGTGTCGGCCAAGCGTCAGGGACATGCCGCCATTGTTGCTCGCAACATCTACGATGAACCCGGAAGCGACATGCTGAAGCCGAGCTCGCCGGCGTGGAGGTCCTCAAGCTGGCCGTGCAGGTCTTCATCGTTTCGCTCGACGCGGCCAGGAAGGTCTCTCGTCGGGTGCCCGTTGTTACCTCGCGCTCACACTTCACAACACCCAATGCCGAGATACCATCGCTGCCCGCCTCCGGAGCCAGCTCGACCTACCCGCCATTGTGACCTGATCGGATGATGAATCGCCTTCCGGACCGATTCACAGGTCCAGGACAAGTCGTAGCGCCGCCTCGACATGACGTAGCTCGTAGAAGGTCAGGTGTCCGACCGTGTCCCCGAGACGGCCAGGGTCCACTGCGGCGGTCTGCTCAGCGAGCACTCGCGTCATCCGGCCGTTGACCTCGACCTCTGGTCGGAAACTTGCTGCCCGTGCCGAAGTGGAGGTCGGAGCCACCAGCCAGGTCGAGAGCGGGAACTGGTCGGATTGAACGACGACGGCATACCGCGGGCTGCGTTGTTCGTGGCCACGGGCATCTCGGGGTGCGCGCAGCCGATGCACCTCACCACGCACGCAGGCTCTCCATGTCCCGCAGGACCTGTGCTGCCTCTGCGCGGTCCTGTTCGTCCGCGGCTAGTGCCTCAGCTTCAGCGCGGAGCGCCGACCGGGCACGCTCGCGTGCCGCATCGATCAGGGCCGCGCGCACGGCGGCTGACACGGGGGTGCCGTCTCGGGTCAAGACCGCCAGAGCTCGCGAAGCATCCTCGTCGGGTCGGAAAGTGATTGTGTCAGCCATGCATCGACTGTCCCACATAGTGTAAGACACGGGACGGACGTCCCGCAGACCGATCCGGTTGCGGCTCAGCGGACGCTTCCGTGAAGCGTCCCCGTCCAGCACCCAGTCCCGCCAGGTGCCGTCGGCCTTGCGCACCCGCAAGCCCTCCACGCGGTTGTCGGCGCGCCGCGCACGACGTAGAGGATCCGGTGGTCGAGCACCAGACCGTCGCCGCTAGTAAGGGCCCGGCGGCCGCGGACGGGCACCTCGGCCGCCACGCCGCTGGGGACGTCGACCGCGAGCAGCCCACCGTCACGAGAGTCCAGGACCAGCAGGTCACCGTCGCGTAGCCGCCGGATGCCGTTGGCGGCGAACGTGCCGGCCGAGTCGTCGGCGACCGGGTCCCAGTCTCCCGACTGTGCTCGGCGCACCACGCCGCCTGCCGATCCGTCGAGGTCAGGTCTGTCGGCGCTCTCGTCGGCGACCGGGGTGCCGCTGGAGGTCGAAGCCGAGCAGAACACACCCGTCGCTGCCAGGGCGGCCAGGACAAGGCGAGTAGCCGGACGAGCGGACATGGTGGTCTCCCGAGGTTTGTCTCGAGTTGCCCCATCCGGTGCTGTGCCCAGCCTCGATCGTCGCGCCGCTCGCCGCAAGCGCAGGCCGAGATGTCGGTTCGCCGCGCACGCGGCAGGATGGTGATGACAACGCCCGCCGAGCACGGAAGGACCACCTGATGACGCTGCCCACGAGAGTCCTCGGCGGTCCCAGCGACGGGGGCCTGACGGTGTCCGCGCTCGGACTGGGCTGCATGGGGATGAGCGAGTTCTACGGCCCCGGCGACGAGGAGGAGTCGGTGGCCACCCTGCACCGTGCGCTGGACCTCGGTGTCACCTTGCTCGACACCGCCGCCATGTACGGCCGGGGCGACAACGAACGGCTCGTCGGTGCGGCGATCCGTGACCGCCGCGACGAGGTGGTGCTGGCGACCAAGTTCGGCATCGAGCGCGGCGAGGGCATCGACCGCGCTATCGACGGCTCGGCGGACAACGTCCGCCCCAGCCTCGACGCCTCGCTGCAACGGCTGGGACTCGAGCACGTCGACCTGTACTACCAACACCGCGTCGATCCGCAGGTGCCGATCGAGGAGACCGTAGGCGCCATGGCCGAGCTGGTCACCGCTGGCAAGGTCCGCCACCTGGGCCTGTCCGAGGCCAGCGCAGCCACGCTGCGCCGGGCGAACGCGGTGCATCCCATCGCCGCGCTGCAGACCGAGTGGTCCCTGTGGACCCGCGACCTGGAGGCGGAGGTGCTGCCGACCGCCCGCGAGCTCGGGATCGGGGTCGTGGCCTACAGCCCGCTGGGGCGCGGCTTCCTGACCGGCGCGATCACCTCTCTCGACGACCTCGCCGACGACGACTTCCGCCGCCACAGCCCGCGGTTCCAGGCCGCGCACCTGGACGCCAACCTCGCCCTGGTCGCCACCGTGCGCGAGATCGCCGACGACTTGGGGGTCACCCCTGGCCAGCTCGCACTGGCCTGGCTGCTGCACCAAGGAGACGATGTGGTGCCGATCCCCGGCACCCGGCGTCGAGAGCGGCTGGGGGAGAACGCGGCTGCCGCTGACATCGCGTTGGACGAGACGGTCCTGGCCCGGCTCGAGGAGGCCGCGCCGGCGGGGGCGGCCTCGGGGAATCGCTACCCCGAGATGGCCTCCGTCCGCGGCGAGTCGGCTCCCGCCGCGGGCTGAGTCATGAGCGAGCTGGCACTGGATCAGTACGCACTGCTGTCGGACTGCGGCTCTGCCGCTCTGGTGAGCACCGGGGGGTCGGTGGACTGGCTGTGCATGCCGCGTTTCGACAGTCCCCCGGTGTTCGCGCGCCTGCTGGACGCCGGCGCCGGGCACTTCCTCGTCGCGCCGACCGGCACCGGGCTGACCGCCAGCAGAAGCTACCGGCGACCCGGACTCGTCCTGGACACGACGTGGACCGGAGCCGACACGGAGCTGGTCGTCACCGACGCGCTCGCCCTCGGGCGGCGCGAGCGGGGTCACCAGCTGGGCCTGGACGCCCCCGGTGTCCTGCTGC
>JACCYS010000041.1 GCA_013696365.1 Nocardioidaceae bacterium | reverse complement strand
GTTCTGGATCAACGATCCCAGCAGGGTGTTTGTCGCCCGTTTTGGGCGGCACGAGCTCACTCCGCTGATCCTTGACGCCCAGCAGGTGCGTGACCTGGTGGAGCGCATGCTCAAGTCGAGTGGGCGTCGGCTGGACCTGTCCCAACCCTTCGTCGACGCCATGTTGCCTGGCGGTCACCGACTGCACGTCGTCCTCGACGGCATCTGCCGGGACTTTGTTGCCGTCAACATACGCAAGTTCGTCGCCCGAGCACACCGACTGCACGACCTGGTCGGCTTGGGAACCCTCACAGCGGAAGCGGCTCGGTTCTTGGAGCTTGCCGTCCGAGCGGGATTGTCCGTGCTGGTGGCCGGTGGGACGCAGGCCGGGAAGACAACGATGCTCAACTGTTTGGCGGCGTCCATTCCGGGCGCAGAGAGGGTGATCTCTTGCGAGGAGGTCTTTGAGTTGCGTTTTTCGCATCCCGACTGGGTGGCGTTGCAGACTCGTCAGGCGGGCCTCGAGGGCACCGGAGAGATCAGGCTGCGCCATCTGGTCAGGGAAAGCCTGCGGATGCGTCCGAGCCGCATCGTTGTCGGTGAGGTGCGTGGCGAGGAGTGCCTCGACCTGCTGCTCGCGCTGAACGCGGGCCTGCCCGGCATGGCCAGTCTGCACGCCAACTCCGCCCGCGAGGCGCTCATCAAGGCGTGCACCCTCCCTTTGCTTGCTGGCGAAAACATCGGCGCTCGCTTCGTGGTGCCGACCGTCGCGGCCGCTGTCGACTTGGTGGTCCAGCTATCGCTGGGCCCAGACGGCGTACGTCGAGTTGACGAGATCCTCGCGGTGCCCGGGCGGGTGGAGGCCGACGTGATCGAGACCGAGACGATCTTCGAGCGTCAGCGGGTCGGCGACGGTGCCTGGGGCGCTGATTCGAAAGCGGCCTCGGAAGCGCCTTCGGAAAGGACCTCGAACGGGGTGGCAGCCGAAGCGGGGACAGGCGCGCTGCTGCGCGGCCCTGGCCAACCGCCACACGCTGAGCGGTTCGCGCGGGTCGGCATCGACATCAGCGCGGCACTTGCGGAGCAGTGGTGACATGGGCGCGCTAGCCGGCATGTTGCTCGGCTGCGGGCTGCTCCTCATCTGGTTGGCGCTGAGCGGTTCAGCCAGCATCGCAGAGCGGTCGAGATGGTCACTGCGAGATCGAGTGGCGTTGATGTTGCGGCGTGCCGGGGCCGACCAGGTCACTCCGGTCGCGCTGTTGGGGCTGTGCGGTGGGGTTGGCGCGACCGTCGGCGGCGCGATGATGGCGCTCAGCGGGGTTGGCACGGTGGGCGCGGCGTTCGGCGCATTCGCCGCCTACGGGCCGGTTGCACTGATGCGCGGCCGGGCGCGCCGGGCCCTGCGAGAACGCGCCGAGGTCTGGCCGGATGTTGTCGATGACCTGGCCTCTGGCGTTCGCGCCGGGTTGTCCCTGGCCGAAGCACTTACCCGCGTCGGTGAGCGCGGCCCGGTCCAGCTGCGGCCGGCCTTTACCGGCTTTGGTCACCAATACCAGCGCACCGGTCGGTTCGGCGATGCCCTGGACGAGCTCAAGGCCGAGCTTGCCGACCCGGTTGGCGACCGGGTCGCCGAGGCGCTCCGCATCGCCCGCGACGTCGGCGGCGGTGACCTTGGTGCGCTGCTCCGTTCTCTGTCGAGCTTTCTGCGGGCAGATCTGAGAACGCGCTCCGAGCTTGAGTCCCGCCAGGCGTGGACCGTCAACGCCGCCCGGCTGGCAGTGGCCGCACCATGGGTCGTCTTGCTGCTGATGTCGTTTCAGCGTGACGTGATCGGCCGCTACGCCAGCCTCGGCGGCGCGGTCGTGCTACTGGGCGGCGCCGGGGTTTGCTTCATCGCCTATCAACTCATGGTGCGCATCGGACGCTTGCCACTCGAGCAGCGAGTGCTGGCGTGAACGGCGGCACGACCGGGGCGATCCTCGGAGCAGCACTGGGCACCGGCCTGCTGTTGGTCCGGGCGGGGATCCCGCTTCGCCGCCGGCCTTCGCTGGATGACCGAGTCCTGCCCTACTTGGCTGGCCTACAGCCGGCAGGCCAAGAGCGCGTTCAGTCGGCCTTCGGCCCGAGCGCCGCGGTGCGTCTCGGCGGGCGAGCCGGGCTCGGTGTCCGGGTGATCGGCCCAGGGGTGATCGGCGCAGGGGTAGTCGGCGCCGTCGTCGGCCCTTGGATGCGCTCCATGGGTGACACGCTCGGCCGGGTCGTCGGCGGCGCTGCGGCGATCCAGCGGCGGCTGGGGCGTGCCGGCACCGCGCTGAGCGTCGAGGAGTTTCGCATCGAGCAGGTCACCTGGGGTCTGCTGGCTGCGGCGGCCACTGCCGCTGCCGGCAGCATGGGGATATGGGGAGGACGGCTTTCGCCCGCGGCCTTGCTGCTGGGCATCGTCTGTGCGTTCGCCGGCGGTGTGCTGCTCCGCGACCAGCGACTGTCGGGGCAGGTGCAAGAGCGCGAACGCGCGATGCTGGCCGAGTTTCCAGCCATCGCCGACCTGCTTGCGCTGTCGGTTGCGGCGGGGGCGGGGCCGGTCTCTGCGCTCGAGCGGGTCGCACACACCGCGAACGGCGCGTTGGCAAGCGAGTTCCGTGACCTGCTCGGCGATATCGCGGGCGGCACCCCGGTGGTCGCTGCGCTCGACGCACTCGCGGGACGTACCGGGGTGTCAGCCGTCGCCCGTTTCGCCTCGACGCTTGCTGTGGCCGTCGAGCGTGGCACTCCGCTGGTGGAGGTCCTGCATGCCCAGGCGGCGGACGTTCGTGAGGCCGGGCGGCGTGAACTGCTCGAGGCGGGCGCTCGCAAAGAGGTGCTGATGATGGTGCCAGCCAAAGCGGCTTGAGGGGTCTACCATAGACACATGACCACGCATCGCGCAGCCCTTTACGCGCGCATTTCTTCAGATGACGGCTCGGCACTCGGTGTCGGCCGCCAGATCGCAGACTGTCAGAAGCTCGCAGCCGAGAAGGGCTGGACGATCGTTGAGGCCTTCGTCGACAACGACGTGTCGGCCAGCAACGGGAAGGCGCGGCCGGAATATGACCGCTTGCTAGCAGCCCTTACTGACGGGCGCGCAGACGCGCTGGTGGTCTGGGATATCGACCGGCTCACCCGAACGCCGCGCGAGCTCGAGGATGTTGTCGATCTTGCGGACAAGCACGGCGTGGCGCTTGCCAGTGTCGGGGGAGAGGTCGACCTAGCAACGCCCCAGGGACGCCTCACGGCCCGACTCAAGGGAAACGTGGCCCGCCACGAGGTCGAGCAGCAGTCGCGGCGCCTCAAGCGAAAGTTCCAGGAGCGCGCCGAGGCGGGCAAGCCGCACGGGAAGGTGGCCTACGGCTATCGCCGCCATGCCGTCCACGACGACCAGGGTCGTGTTGTCGGCTCGGTGGAGCTGCTCGATGAAGCGCAGGCCGCTGTGGTGCGGGAGGTCGCTCGCCGGCTGCTCGCGCGTGAGCCCGTTCGTCGGATCGTGGCTGAACTCAACACCCGAGGCGTGCCCACACCTCGCGGCAACGACTGGGACGGGACCATGCTGCGCCAAGTGATGCTGCGGCAGCGCAACGCCAGCCGTCGTGTTCATCGTGGCGAGGTCATCGGCAAGGGCGACTGGCCCCCGCTGCTCGACGAGGACACCTTCGATCGCCTGCACGCCATGCTCACCGATCCGTCACGCAGGACCACGCGCGGCAACGAGGTCAAGCACCTGTTGTCCGGTATCGCCAAGTGCGGGATCGACGGCTGTGGCGGCACCATGCGCGTGACCAACGCCCGGATGAACGGCACCAAGCACGCGCCTACGTCGTACAACTGCCGCAAGTGCAACCGCGTGCGTCGCAAAAAGGTCGACGTCGACGAGCTGGTCGAGGCGGTGCTGGTGGCACGTCTCGAGCGCCCTGACGGCCCCGACCTGCTGGCAGGCGACCCCGCCGCCCTGCGGGACGCCAGCGAGCGTGTGGAGGCTCTACAGGCCCGCCTGGACCTCGCCGCGGACAACTACGCCGAGGGCAAGATCACCGGCGAGCAGATGACCCGCATCACCGCCAAACTGCGACCACAACTCGACGACTCCCGCGCACGTCTACGAGCGGCCGCGCCGTCTCCGGATCTCGAGCGGTTTGCGGCCGGGGACGTGCAGGCGGCTTGGACGACGGCCGATATCGAGGTCAAGCGAGCGGTGATCACCATGCTGGTGGAGATCACGATCACGCCCGCAGGATCGGGCGGCAGGTTCGCCCCCGAGACGGTGCAGATTGAGTGGAAGGGGGAGCAGTGAGCAGCATGGACGACGACGCCCTCGAGGCCGCGCGGACGCGAAAGGCTCAGGCGTTCAAGATCTTCGTCTACTGCGATGACCCATCCCACGCGCCCAGGCGCGTGCCCGTGGCCAACTTCCTCAAGCTGTCCGGTGGTGGCTGGCATGAGGAGCCAGCGAGCCGCGCCACGCCTGGTCCGGTCGGGTCAGGGCACCACCTCATCGGCGACAGACTGGGCACGCCTGGATGGGCGAACGACCCAGACGTGAGCAATACGGACATTCGATCCCGATTCAAGCTCGCGTGCCGCAAGTGCAAGGGAAACGGACGGTCGACTCCGTGCGACGCCAAGGCGGAGACGTTGTTTCCGGTGCTCGACGGGTGGCGATCTGCTGGCGTCTTGGAAGTCCCGCTAGCCGTAGTTGTTGCTACACTGTCAGGGAAGCCAGGGAACTGACTTCACCCCGAGCCGGGGCAGGGTTAACCTC
>JACCYS010000040.1 GCA_013696365.1 Nocardioidaceae bacterium | reverse complement strand
GGCGGCGTTCCTGTGGATCGTGCCTGGCCTGCTCAGCAACGTCGCCGTGCTCGGGGACGCCGCGCCCTGGTTGGGCAGCTTCGACGACACCGTCATCGCCATTGCCGCCGGGCTGGTGCTGTTTTTTGTGCCTGGGGACCGCGAGGGCCACATGGTGCTGAATTGGAACGACGCCGAGCAGGGGCTGCCGTGGGGCGTGCTGTTGCTGTTCGGTGGCGGCCTGAGCCTTGCGGCTGCCGTTGCCGGGTCCGGGCTGGACGAGTGGTTTGGCGAGCAGGTCAGCGGCCTGGAGGCGCTGCCCACGGTGGCGCTGATCGCGGCTGTCGTCTCGATCGTGCTGCTGCTCACCGAGGTCACCAGCAACACCGCGACCGCGGCAACGTTCATTCCGGTGCTCGGCGGGGTGGCGGTGGGCATCGGAGCCGACCCGACCACGCTGCTCATTCCAGCGGCGCTGGCCGCCACCTGCGCGTTTATGCTGCCGGTGGGCACCCCGCCCAACGCCATCGTGTTCGGCACCGGCACCGTCAAGATCGCCGAGATGGCCCGCGGCGGGGCGGTTCTCAACGTTGTCGGCGTCGTGCTCATCACGGTGTTCGTCTCGCTCATCGGCCCGTTCGCGTTGGGCCTGGTTATCTGACCAGCGAACGGCAGCAACCGGCGCAGACAATCAGCTCAGGTTGGCGGTGGGGCGCCGGCGTACCCGTATCAGGCTGCGGATCACGAACACCGTCCAGCCGATCAGCAGTCCGGCGGCGATCCCCAGGCTGACCCGGGTCGGGGACAGCGGCAACCCGATGCCGAGGAACCCGCCGGCCACCCACGCCAGCTGCAGCAGAGTCTCGGAGCGGGCGAACACGCTGGTGCGCACATTTTCTGGCACGTCGCGCTGGATGAGGGCATCCAGCGACAGCTTGCCCAATGCCTGGCAGATCCCCGCGGTCAGACCAAGTGTCACCGCGGTGGGCAGCGAGTACATGGCGGCTGCCACGATCACCGCGACGACGTCGGCGACAAGCACCACCACCACGGTCAGCTCGGGTTGACGGGTCCGCAGCACCGCTGCCAGCCCGGTGCCGATGGTGCTGCCGACGCCGGCCGCGCCGACGACCAGTGCCAGCAGTAGCGTGGTCCGTCCCTCCCAGCCGTCGAACGGCCGGTCGCGCAGCACGAAGGCCATGTACATCACCAGGAAGCCGGACAGGAAGCGTAGGCCGGCGTTGCACCGCAGCGCGGCTACGACCAGCCCGGTGATGCCTGCCCCGCGCGCGGCGCGGCCACCCCTCAGGTCGGTGATGTCGACCTGCTCCTCGCCGGCCGCGGAGTCCACCTGTGCAGGCAAGAGGATCGCGAGCACCGTGGCCACCGTGAACAGCACGAAGGCGTAGCGCAGCACCCATGCCGGGCCGAGCAGCGAAAGCCCGATCGCCAGCGGCGCTGACACCGCGGCCGCCGCCGTACCGGTCAGCCCCAGTCGGGAGTTCGCCTTCACCAAGGTGAAGCCGGGTGGCAGCACCCGAGGCACCGCCGAGGCCTTGGTCACCCCGTAGGCCTTGGAGGCAACCAGCACGCCGAGAGCACCGAGGAACAGCTCAGCCGACCCGGTGGACACTGCGCCGGCCAACAGCAGGCAGCACACTGCACGGACCGCGACAGTGCTGCCGATGGCCCAGCGGCGACCGCGCCGGTAGCGGTCCAGGAACGGGCCGATCAGCGGAGCCATCAGGGCGAACGGCAACATGGTCAGGGCCAGGAACTGCGCCACCTGTCCACGCGCCTCACCGGTGGGCACCTGGAAGAACAGCGTGCCCGCGAGGGCGACTGCGACCGCGGCGTCACCGGCCGTCGAAAACGCGTGCATCTCCAGCATCCGGGCCATGCCGCTCTCGCCGGCACCGTGCGCATGGGTGAGCCGACGGGCGCCCAGATAGGTGCGCCCGGCTAGCCGTCCCCCCGCCTGGCCGACCCGCCCGGTGATCCGGCCGGCTGCCTTGCCGGCTCGACCCACAGCGCGGCCGGCCCGGCTCACCCTTCCGGTGCGCCGCGGCCGTCTGGGCACGTCGCCG